>CAZNZI010000157.1:0-5412 GCA_964577475.1 uncultured Rhodospirillaceae bacterium | reverse complement strand
GAGAGCGAACTGTGCGAAACCTACGGCGTCAGCCGCACGACGATCCGCGAGGCGATGAAGCGCCTGGCGGCGAAACGTCTGGTCGACGTGTCGCCCAAAATCGGCACGCGCGTTCTGCCTTTCGCGGATTGGAACCTGCTCGACCGCGACGTGCTGACCTGGCGGCTGAACGCACAATTCGATCGCAAGATCGTCGAGGATATTTTCGAGATGCGGCTCTGCTTCGAGCCGCGGGCTTCGTTCCTGGCCGCGCGTGACGGGCTGGCCGAAGACCACGAACACATCACGCGCCACTGCACCGATCTCGCGACGGCTTATGCCGAGAATTCCTCGCCGCGCGACGTATCGGAGGCGGCGCTCGAATTCCACCTCGCCGTGATCAATGCCTCGCGCAACGGTCTGTTCGTGACCATCGGCAGCGCCATCAAATCGGCCCTGCGCGTGTCGTCGGAGATGCTGCAGAAGCAGGCGGCGCGGCCAAGCGAGGACGTCGAACTGCATGAGCGCGTTGCCAAGGCGATCACCGGCCGCAAGCCGAAAGAGGCGTCCGCCGCGATGGAGACGCTGCTCGATGCTGCGCTCGATCTGAGCGCTCATCGTGCCGACCGAAACCAGGTCGCGTTCGAGCATTACTCCCCCTTCTATTCGGGCCAGACGTCAGTCTGTTGTGCGCGGTATCCGAACGCAACCCACTGAAACTCTGGACGTCCATGCACAGACAACTGTCCGGCGCGGGAAGGATGTTGACTCTCGGTTTTATGATATGATGATAATATCAAAAGATGAGGAAACGGTAGAACTTTCGCGGCGACGGTTTGCGTCCGCGCATGTGGTTTAGGTTCCGCTCCATCGAGGCATCATTTCGCTCGATCCCATCGGGCTTCTGCCCCCTGAGCCGTTCCTCCTTCGGCTCCGGGGGCAGCTTTATCCAGGCCTCGGCAATGCGGCACCGGCCAGCCGGAAACAAGTTGGTCACGCGAACAAAGACCAGGCTTCAATCAAGAATCCGGTCGTGACTCAGGCCAGGGAAGGAACGCGCTGATGAAAGCAAAACTCTTACTGACTGCGGTGGCTTCGGCCGCCCTCTTCGCCCTCGCGAGCGCGATGAATGTCGCGCAAGCCAAAGAGCAAGTCGTGTGGTGGGACTTCCTCGGCGGCGGCGACGGCGTCCGTATGAAGGCGATGATCAAGCAGTTCAACGACGAGAACCCCGACATCGAAATCCAGGCCACGACGCTCGAATGGGGCACGCCCTTCTACACGAAGGTGCAGACCTCGGCGGCCGTCGGCGAAGGCCCGGACATGATGACCTATCACCTGTCACGCATGCCGCTCGGCGTTTCCACCGGCACGCTGCGCCCCTTCACCGACGAAGACCTGAAGAGCGTTGGGCTTTCCAAAGATAACTATTTCCCGGCCGACTGGGACGCAGCCCATGTCGACGGCAAACTCTACGGCGTGCCGCTCGATATTCACGCGATCATCATGTATGTGAACAAGGACGCGCTGAAGAAGGTCGGCCTGCTCGACGACAAGGGCCTTCCCAAAGGCTTCGACGGTGCCGACAATTTCGCTGCCGCCCTCAAGAAACTCACCGGCGGCGCTAGCGGCACGCAGTATGGCCTCTCCTTCGGTTCGGACCCCGGCACGCCGTGGCGGCTGTTCTACAGCTTCCTGAAGCAGCAGGGCGGCTCGATGATGGAAGGCGACAAGGTGCTGCCCGGCGACAATCTCGCCAAGGCACAGAAGGCGACCGCGACGATCGCCGGCTGGGTCAAGAACGGCTATGCGCCTGCCAATGTCGAGTATCCCGCGGCTATCGCTCTGTTCACCTCGGGCAAGGCGGCGCTGCACTTCAACGGCGTGTGGGAAGTGCCGACCATGGCCGACCTCGCCAAGAATGGGAAACTGCCCTTCGACTGGACGGCGGTGATGATCCCCACGCTGTTCGACAAGCCAGCCACCTGGGCGGACTCGCACTCCTTCGCGATCCCGAACCGCAAGGGTCATGAGATCACCAAGGAGAAGCTTGCGGCGGTGATGAAGGTGATCGCCTGGATGAACAAGCACTCGCTGGCCTGGGCCAGCGCGGGCCACATCCCCGCTTACAAGCCGGTCACCGAGACGCCCGAGTACAAAGCCATGCAGCCCAATGCGACTTACGCGGTGTTGGCCCAGCATGCCGTCTTCGACCCGCAGTCGAAGATCGCCGGCGTCGCCTCGCCCGTTTATGACGCGATGGCCAATTTCATCCAACCGGCGATCGGCGGTCAGCTCGATCCCGCCGATGCGGTCAAGCAATTGCGTGACCAGCTCGAGTCGGAAATGAAATAAGTCCGATGTAAACGAAGGACGGACCGGCCGGGGCACCTGTGCCCCGGCCGGTTCAGCCCGTCGAATGAGTACCCGCCATGGTTGATCCGAAGCGCCGCCAAGCCTGGGCCGCATTGGCTCTCGTCGCGCCGTTCGTGATCGCCTATCTCGTCTTGTTCATCTATCCCACGCTCAAGCTGATCGAGTTGAGTTTCACCGACGGACCGCTGATCGGCAGCGGCAATTGGATCGGGCTGAAGAACTACATCCGTCTCACCACCGATCATCTGTTCCAGCAATCCGTGATGCAGACGATCTATTTCGTCGTGCTGACTGTGATCCCCAATACGTTGATCGGTTTGGGGATCGCCATGATGGTGGTGCGGCTCAAGGGCTGGCTTCAGAGCCTTGTCCTCGCCCTCTTCTTTCTCCCCTTCATCCTGCCGGTCTCCGTGGTGACCCAGACATGGATCTGGGTGCTCGACAAGGAATTCGGCGTCGCCCAATACGTGATCGAACTGTTCTGGGGCCGCCGTGTCCCGGTGTTCCATGAGGCCGACTGGGCCCTGCCGATGGTCGCTTTCGTCACCATCTGGTGGACCAACGGCTTCAACGTGCTCTTGTTCATCGCCGGCCTGCGCAACATTCCGCAGGATTACTATGACGCTGCCGCACTCGACGGCGCGGGACGCTGGAATCAATTCCGCAATATCACCTGGCCGCTGATCTGGCCGGTCACGGCACTGGTGCTGACTATCCAGGCCATCCTGCAATTCAAGATCTTCGACCAGGTCTATTTGCTGACGGGCGGCGGGCCGTACAACAAAAGCCAAGTGCTCTTGACCTTGGTCTACCGTCAGTCCTTCCAGCTCAACCATGGTGGCTATGGCGCAGCCATGGCGATGTTCCTGTTCGTGATGATCGTCGCCTTCTCGGTGCTCCAGTTCCAGATATTGCGCGTGAGGCAACCACGATGAGCCGTCGCATCGTCTGGGGCCGATGGAGTTTCACCTCGGCGGGTCTGACCACCTTCGCGTTGGCGGCCGGCGTGTGCTGGGCCTTCCCGCTCTACTGGCTCGTCATCACGACGCTCAAGCACGAATACGACACCGTGAAGCCCGGCTTTCACCCGATCCCGCTGGACCCCACGCTGGAGGCCTACCGTTTCGTGTTGGCCAACACCAAGATCGGCTACTGGTATGTCAATTCGATCGTGACATCGCTCGCCATCACGGTATTGGTGATCGCGATCAGCGCCACCTGCGCCTATGCCATCTCGCAGCTTCGCTTTCCGGGACGGCGCCTGCTGTGGGGCCTGGTGCTGGCGAGCTTCATGGTGCCGCTGACGTCGCTGCTCATCACCCACTTCATCCTGATGAACGATTTTGGGCTGATCAACACCTGGGCCGGTATTGTGCTCCCACAGTTGATCGCGCCTGTGACGGTGATCGTCTACAAGCAATTCTTCGACGGCGTGCCCAAGGAATACCGCGAGGCAGCCGTGGTCGACGGCGCCGGCGAATTCAGACTCTTCTTTAATGTCTATATGCCGATGAGTTGGGGTGTAACCACGGCCCTGGCGATCATCACCTTCATCGTCGCGTGGGACGCCTTCCTGTGGCCGTTCATCTCCCAGACCTCCGACGAGATGATGACGGTGACGGTGGGCATCACCCAGGTGCACGAGGCCTTTGGCGTGCAATACGCACGCAATCTGGCGGTCGCCGTCATGGCGGCCGCGCCCGTCGTGGTCGCCTACCTCGTCTTCCAGCGCCGCGTCACCGACGCCATCGCCATCTCGGCGGGCATCAAAGGATAGTTCTCAAGAGTACGTCATACGAACCGTTTGAACCTTCACAAGCGAGTTAACTCATGCTGTCAGCCAAGCTTATCGTCGATCGCGACTTCGTACTCTCCGACCTCGACCGCCGCGTGTTCGGCGCCTTCGTCGAGCATATGGGGCGCTGCGTCTATACGGGCATCTACGAACCCGGCCATCCCACCGCCGACGCCAACGGCTTCCGCGGCGACGTGATGGAACTGACCAAGGAGCTTGGCCCGACCATCATCCGCTATCCCGGCGGCAACTTCCTCTCCGGCTACAACTGGGAAGATGGCGTCGGCCCGCGCGACAAACGCCCGGCACGCCGCGACCTCGCCTGGTACTCGACGGAGACCAACCAGTTCGGCACCAACGAGTTCATGGACTGGTGTCGCAAGGCCAATATCGAGCCGATGTTCGGCGTCAATCTCGGCACCAAAGGACCGGACGAGGCTCGCCGTTTCGTCGAATACTGCAATCACACGGGCGGATCGCAGCTTTCCGACCTGCGCCGTTCGCACGGTTACGAGAAGCCGCACGACATCAAGTTCTGGTGCCTCGGCAACGAAATGGACGGGCCCTGGCAGATCTGCGCGAAGACATCCGACGAATATGGGCGCGCAGCCCAGGAAGCGGGCAAGGTGATGCGCTCGGTCGATCCGACCATCCAGCTCGCCGCCTGCGGCTCATCCCACCGCAACATGCCGCATTACGGCGAGTGGGAATACAAGATGCTCGATCATTGCTTCGAGCAGGTCGATTTCGTCTCGCTGCACACCTATTTCCGCAACGACGCCGACGACATCAAGGAATATTTCGGCGTCATCGAACTGATGGATGCGTTCATCAAAGAGGTGGTGGCGATCTGCGACGCGGTCGCCGCCAAGCGCCGCTCGTACAAGAAGATCATGCTCTCCTTCGACGAATGGAACGTCTGGTACCGCACCCACAACATCGAGCACCTGCGCAAGCCCGGCTGGCCGCAGGCGCCGCGTCTGATCGAGGAAGTCTATAACGCGGAGGACGCGCTGATCGTCGGTGGCGCGCTGATCGCACTGATGAACAACGCTGACCGGTTGAAGACAGCCTGCCTCGCGCAGCTCGTCAACGTCATCGGCCCGATCATGACCGAGCCGGGCGGTGCGGCTTGGCGCCAGACGATCTTCCATCCGTTCGCACTGGCCTCGAAATACGGCCATGGCCGCGTGATGCAGCAGAGGGTGGAATCACCCTCCTATGAAGCGAAGGCCTTCCCGGAGATTCCCTATCTCTATTCG
>CAZNZI010000156.1:0-2637 GCA_964577475.1 uncultured Rhodospirillaceae bacterium | reverse complement strand
GGTTCGAGGTGGTCGGCAAGCGCTATGCCGACGTGCTGGAGCCCGAGCAGTTCCTTTACAGCATGCTGACCCGCTCGCAGCGCATCAGCCACGAGAACCTGCGCCTGCGCGACAAAGATTACCTCGACGGGTATGAGCGCTGGTTCGCCTCGCGCTCGGGGATGAACGTCAATCCGGCCGAACGCGCGCTGCCGCCGATGTTCACGCCGTTCCGCCTGCGCGGGATGACGGTGCAGAACCGCATCATCGTCTCGCCGATGGCGATGTATTCGGCGACCGACGGGTTGCCGAACGACTTCCATATGGTCCATCTGGGTTCGCGCGCCATGGGCGGTGCGGGACTGGTGTTCGGCGAGATGACCTGCGTGTCGCCCGACGCGCGCATCACGCCCGGCTGCCTGGGCCTCTGGAACGACCAGCAGGCGGCGCAGTGGCAGCGCATCGTCGAGTTCATTCACGGCACCACGGGGGCCAAGTCGGGCATCCAACTCGGCCATGCCGGGCGCAAGGGCTCGACGCGGCTGGCTTGGGAAGGCATCGACCAGGCGCTGGTTGAAGAGAACTGGGACCTGATCGCGCCGTCGGCCATGTCCTATCTCAAGGACGGCCAGGTGCCGCGCGAGATGACCCGCGCCGACATGGATCGCGTGCGCGCCGATTTCGTTTCGGCCGCCAAGCGCGCGGCCAAGGTCGGTTTCGATCTGCTCGAACTGCACTGCGCCCATGGCTATCTTCTGTCGAGCTTCTTCTCGCCGTTGACCAATCAGCGCAGCGACGAATACGGCGGCGCGATGGAAAACCGGGCGCGCTTCCCGGTGGAAGTGTTCCACGCGATCCGCGAGGTCTGGCCGTCCGACAGGCCGATTTCCGTCCGCCTTTCGTGCCATGACTGGGTGCCCGGTGGCATCACGCCGATCGAAGCCGCCGAGATCGCCGCGCTGTTCAAGGAAGCGGGGGCCGATATCATCGATTGCTCGTCGGGCCAGGTGTCGAAGGAAGAGAAGCCGGTCTATGGTCGCCTGTTCCAGACGCCGTTCTCCGACAAGATCAGGAACGAGGTCGGCATTCCGACCATCGCGGTGGGTGCGATCTTCGAAGCCGATCACGCCAACTCGATCATCGCCGCCGGCCGCGCCGATCTGTGCGCCGTAGCGCGCCCGCATCTGGCCGATCCGAACTGGACGCTGCACGAAGCGGCCAAGATCGGGCTCACCAACATTCCGTGGCCGAAGCAGTACTATTCGGGCAAGTCGCAATACGAGACCAATTTGCGCCGCGCCGAACAGCAGGCGGCCCTCGCGATCGACGCGGCCGTGGCCGCCGTCAGCCGCGTGAAATAATGGACGGGCTGAAGGGGCGTCATGCCCTGGTGACGGGCGCGGGCAGCGGCATCGGCGCCGCTATTGCCCAGTCGTTGGCCGAACGGGGCGCGAGGGTCACGCTGGCGGGCCGCCGCAAAGATCGCCTGGAAGCCGAGCGCGCGAAACTTCCGGGTGAACACGCGGCAATCGCACTCGATGTGGCCGATCCGGCATCGATCACCGCAGGCATCAAGGCGAGCATCGCCGCGCTCGGGCCGATCGACATTCTGGTCAACAATGCGGGCCATGCGCCGAGCGCGCCATTCCTCAAGACCAGTCTCGACCAATGGAATAGCGCCATCGCTGTCGATCTCACCGGTGTGTTCCTGGTGACCCAGGCGGTGTTGCCGGGAATGCTGGAGCGCAAATACGGCCGCGTGATCTCGGTCGCCAGCACGGCGGGGCTGGTCGGCTATTCCTATGTGACGGCCTATTGCGCGGCCAAGCACGGCGTGATCGGCTTCACCCGTGCGCTGGCACTCGAAGTCGCGCGCAAGGGTGTGACCGTGAATGCGGTCTGCCCCGGCTTCACCGATACGCCGCTGCTCGACGAGGCGGTCGCCAATATCATGCGCACCACCGGCCAGGACGAAGCCACCGCGCGCGCCAAGCTTTCGGCGGGCAATCCGCAGGGCCGTTTCGTGACGCCCGCGGAGGTGGCCGATGCGGTAGTATGGCTGGCCTCGCCGGGCGCGGCCGCGATCAACGGCCAGGCGATACCGGTGGCCGGCGGTGAAGTGATGGCCGGTTAGGCCGACGAAGATCAGCGGGAGAGAGTGATGGCGAACGAGATCCAGGCGCAAAAGCGCGCGTTCAAGTCCTATGCGGCAAAGCATTTCCGCTGGGAGACCGACGCCGATGGCCGCGTCGCCACGATCACGCTCAACCGGCCCGACAAGAAGAACCCGCTGACCTTCGATTCCTATGCCGAGTTGCGCGATCTGTTCTATGGGCTGCAACATGCGAACGACGTGCGTGCGATCGTGCTCACGGGCGAGGGCGGCAATTTCTGTTCGGGCGGCGACGTGTTCGAGATCATCGAGCCGCTGACCAAGATGAAGATGCCCGATCTGCTCGCTTTCACGCGCATGACCGGCGATGTGGTGCGCGCCATCCGCAAGGCGCCGCAGCCGGTGATCGCCGCGGTCGACGGCATCTGTGTCGGCGCGGGCGCGATCCTGACGATGGCGTCGGACCTGCGGCTCGCGACGCCTGCGGCCAAGACGGCCTTCCTCTTCACGCGCGTCGGCCTTGCGGGTGCCGATATGGGCGCCTG
>CAZNZI010000155.1:0-2475 GCA_964577475.1 uncultured Rhodospirillaceae bacterium | reverse complement strand
GCCTTGGGCAGCTTGCGCGTCACGACCACTTCCTTGCCCAGGATCGCACCCAGATCGCCGGCCGTACGGAACGCCCAGCCGTCGCCGCGCTTCACCAGGTTGACGCCGCGCTCGGCATACAGCGCGGCCAGATCGAGCAGTACGTTCGGCACGTCGACATCGTCGGGCAGCCGCTTGGCCAGCTCGCTTTCCTCAAGCGGTTTGACGGCGGCGAAGATCAGAGCCTCGACAAGACGGAGGTGCTGGGGATCGCTCATGATTGGACTTCACTCTCTTTGGAACGCAGCCACAATGGACCGAACGCGCCGTCTTCCTGGCGCAGATCGACCCGCCCTTGCTTCACCAATTCCAGGACGGCGACGAAATGCGCCGACACGGCCGAACGCCGCACCAGGCCTTTCAGGCCGGGCGGCAGAAGATCGAACATCGAGGTCCAGCGCGGCAGGCGGCCGAACATGCGCTCGAGCCGCTCGACCGCATCGGCCACCGAATAGAGGTCGGTCGCTTCGATCTGCATGCGCTGCTGGGTCTGAACCTGGCGCTTGTAATAATCCGAATAGGACCGCAGCAGGTCGTAAAGGCCGATGTCCCAGATGATGCGGGTCGGGCCGACGATCACCTCGGCCACGCCGCGGCCGAATACGTCGACACCCAGGCGCGGACGCTGGGCCAAAGCCTGCCCCGCTTCGCGCATCGCTTCGAGACGGCGGAGCTGGAACTGGAGGGCCGCCGCCATGGTCTGCGCATCCGGCTGCGCCTCGGGATCGGCGGGCGGCTCGGGCAGCAGCAGGCGGGATTTCAGATACGCCAGCCAGGCGGCCATCACCAGATAGTCGGCGGCCAGTTCCAGGTTCTGGCGCTTCATGCGCTCGACGAATTCGAGATATTGCTCGGCAAGCTGGAGGATCGAGATCCTGGCGAGATCGACCTTCTGCTCGCGGGCCAGGGTGAGAAGCAGATCGAGCGGGCCCTCGAATCCGTCCAGGTCGAGCACCAGCGCATCGGTGCCCGGCGGTTCGAGCCGCTCTAGCGGTTGGGCCGGTTCGGCCTGCTGCCCCTCGTCCATCTGCCCTATCTATGCCAAACCCGCCGCGGGGTACACCAGTTCCGGCAAGTAATCCACAGGAAGAGAAAGGCCTGTGAAACATGTGGAAAACATCGTGGCGATTAGTCCAACGGGATACCAACGCCTTGGTATATGACACTCATCAAATAGCGGACCGGCACGTCGATGATCCAGCCGAACAAGTTCACCCCGACATAGGGGAGAACAAATAGGGCAATCATCAGGACCACGAAGGTGTATCGCTCGGTCCGCTGCAAGGCGACGGCGTAGCGCCACGGCAGAAGCCCCACCGCTACCCGGCCACCATCCAGGGGCGGTATGGGTATCATGTTGAAAACCGCCAGAACCAAGTTGATGTAGACCGAAGCCTGCAAATTCAGGTCAACCCATTGCTGACCCGCTTCAGGCAGATACTGCACCGCGTATCGCAGGAGCGCGGAAATCAGCGCCAACACGATATTAGTCGCCGGTCCCGCCACCCCGACAAGGGCCATACCGAGCCTGGGCGGATGCAACCTATTGAAATTGACGGGAACCGGTTTCGCCCATCCGAACGGCGGGCCACCCATCAGCAACAGCAGACCGGGCAGGATCACCGTTCCGAAAGGGTCGATGTGGCGGATAGGATTAAAAGAAATTCGTCCCATCCGAGATGCCGTGTCATCACCGAGCCGCAAAGCGGCGAAGCCATGGGCGGCTTCATGGAGTGTGATGGCGAACACCATCGGCAGGAGCCAAATCGAGAACTGCTGCACCGCGTCGGCGAAATGATTTGAGATCATGCGCTCAAATATAGGTCGAAATCATTCGGCCGCCGCACTCAGCCAGGCGGCCAATGTGGCATCGCCTTCGGCGGGCACCGGCTCGGGCTTGGTCTGGCGGCGGGTTTCGGCCCGGGCCAGGCGCTCGGCGGTCTTGTCGGTGAGCGGACGGATGCCCAGCGCCACCCCTTCCATCTCCTCCATCTTGCCGTTGCAGTGGAGGATGAGATCGCAACCGGCGGCCAAGGACGCCCGGGCGCGGTCCTCATAGGGGCCGGTCAGCGCGCTCATCGACAGGTCATCGGTCACCAGCACGCCGTCGAAACCGATCTCGCCGCGAATCACCTCGCCGATCACCTTCGACGAGCGCGTCGCGGGCTGGTCGGGATCGATGGCGGTGTAGATGCAGTGACAGGTCATGCCCCAGGGCGCATCGGCCAGCGCCTTGAAGGGCACGGCGTCGACAGCGAGCAAGTCTTCGCGCGCGGCACCTACCACCGGCACGGTGAGGTGGCTGTCCACCAGGGCCCGGCCATGGCCTGGGATATGCTTGATCACGGGGATCACGCCGCCCGCCAGGAAAGCGTCGCACACGGCTTTGCCCATGGTGGCCACGAGCTGCGGGTCGCCCGAGAACGCACGATCGCC
>CAZNZI010000154.1:0-5722 GCA_964577475.1 uncultured Rhodospirillaceae bacterium | reverse complement strand
GGAACCACTTTCCTTTGACGATTCACGACTGATTATTCCCCCGCCCCACCTTCACTTCTCCAGCTTCAGCCGCGGCAGGTAGTCGCGCTGAAACCAGGAGTCGGCGATGTCGGCCGTACGCCAGTCAGCATTGCTCATGGTGGTGACCAGCTTCGCATCGACCGCATCGATGATGATCGTCTCCTGCTCGCGCTGCGCGCCCAGCGCTTCACCCAGCTTGTGGTAGTAGGCGATCTTCAGGAGACGCCCGCTATCGGAGTAGTGCTTGCTCTTGACCGCATAGAACGTGCCCTTCTCGATCCACAACTCCATGCGCGAATAGACGGCGTCGGCATTGGCAGCCGTGAGGTCGAGGTGCCAGCAGTCGCGCTCCTTGTGATCGGCGTCGAGCAGCTTTTCCTCGCCTGCGAGCTTGGCTGTGTAGTCGCGCGCATAGTTGACCGTGACCACGTCGCCGTCGGAGGCCTGGCCGATCAAGCGCTGTTGCGGCGAGATCGGCACGCTGGCCTTGGAAGCCGGGTCGTAGAACCACATCTTGGTGCCGTCCATCAGCACCAGCTTGCCTTCATCGCGCGGCGGATCGACGAAGCGGACGATGTTGCGGTACTGGCCGCTGACCGGCTCCAGCTTGGCGAAGACCACCACCACGGAGCGGCTGATCGCCTTGCCGTCGCGGTATTCGGTCAGCGTGTTGGTGAGCCGGAACGGCACATTCGGGTTCCGCACCTTGTCAGCGGCGGCGATCATCTCCTGCGCGGTCATCTCGGCATGGGCGAGCAGCGGGCGCACCACGAGAGCGAGCAGCGAGAGGATGCAGGCGAGCGCGAGGGTGATGAGCTTATCCACGATGAACCTCACACATGCCGCAGCGCGTCGACCACCGGCATCCGCGCCGCGCGGCTGGCGGGCACGAGGGCGGCGAGCACGGCGATGATCACCAGCGCGATCCAAACGCCGGCCATCAATGGCCCGATGCCCGACATCAGGAGCTTGAGCGGGATCGGGTTGGCCTGGCCGGGCGGCGTCCAGAAGAAGCCGCCGGAATTCACGAGCACGCCGACGATCTCGGAGAGAATCAGGCCCAGGGTGGCGCCGAACGCACCCAGCATCAGGCCTTCGGCGACGAACTGCTTGCGGATACCGAGCCGCCGCACGCCCAGCGCGCGCGTGGTGCCGATCTCGTTGGTACGTTCCATCACGCTCATGCTCATCGTATTGCCGACGGTAAAGAGCACGATCACGGCCATCACCACGGCGATGAAGACGAAGATGGCGCCGAACATGCCGATCACCTGGTTGTACATCGGCGTCAGTTCCTTGAAGTCGTGGACTTCGAGGGCGAGGTTCTTTTCCTTGAACAGCGCATTGAGCCGGTTGCGCGCGGCGTCCATGTCGTCGGAGTGATGAAGCTGGATGACCATGCTGGTCACCTTCTTCTCGCCGCGGCCATAGAGAAGCTGTTGCGCGAGATTCAGATGCATCGAGACGAAACCGTCATCGAGTTCCTTCGCACCCTGGGCGCGCGTGCGCGAGACGAACAGGCTCACCACATTGGGTGCGCCGCCGGCGGTGGCCGCCAGAAGATCGATGCGCGGCATGCCGGCATCGGGCGACGCTTCCTTCGGCGCCACGTCGCGGCTGGCGAGTTCCGCGAGATCGGTCGATGGCGCGGCATCGGCCACGGTGCTGGTGTCGGGCTTGGCCGGTTCGACAGGACAGTCCTTCAATTTGAGCTGCTGGCAGAAGCCCAGGATGCGCGCGAGCCCGACGCCGATCACACCCTTCTGCTCGTCGGCATCATCAAGGCCGAGATCTTCGAGCTTGCGGCCATGCATGATGCCGGGCTCGTCCCAGACGCGCATCTTGAGCCGGTCGGAGGGGACGATGCCGACGCCGATGAAGGTGCGCGAGGAGTCCTTGTCGAAATTGGCTGCCAGCCCATAGAGATTGATGGTCGGCGAGATCACGTTGATCATCGGCTTGAGGGTGGGATCGTCTGCGATCGCGTGTTCCACCGCCTTGTAGTCGGCGATGCCATAGGCGGCCGGGTTGCCGCTGCCGAATTCGAAGAAGCCGGCGCGCATCACCGAGAGATGGCCGACCGCCTCGACCACCGAAGTCTTGAAGCCGGTCATCATGTAGGCCATGAAGCCGCCGAAGGCGAGCATCGCCATCGCGCCCACGGCGATCGCCAGCATGGTGGTGACGGAGCGCCGGACGTTGCGGAGGATGTTCCGGAACGCGATCGTGAGCAGCATCATTGCAGTGTCTCCTGACGGTGGTCCACCAGCGCACCATCGCGGATGACGAAAGTCTCCTCGGCGTGCGAGATCAGATGCGGGTCGTGGGTGGAGAAGATGAAGGTGGTCGAGCGCTCGCGCTGCTGGCGCTGCATCAGCTCGATGATCGAGGCGCCGGTGTGGCTGTCGAGATTGGCGGTCGGCTCGTCGGCCAGTACGATCTCGGGCTCCTTCACCAGGGCGCGCGCAATCGCGACGCGCTGACGCTGGCCGCCGGACAGTTGGTTGGGCCGGTGGTCCTTGTGGTCGGCCAGCCCCACCGCGTCCAACATCGCCATCGTGCGTGCGCGCCGCTCCTTGGCGGGACGGTCGAGCAGCATCAACGGATATTCGACATTCTCATAGGCCGTCAGCACCGGCATCAGGCTGAAGTTTTGGAAGATGAAACCGATATTGGCGGCGCGGAAATCCGACACGGCATTGTCGCGCAGCTTGGCGATGTCCTGGCCGCAGACTTCGACGGTGCCGGTGCTGGCCGTGTCGATGCAGCCCATCAGGTTGAGCAAGGTCGTCTTGCCGCTGCCCGAAGGGCCGACGATCATGGTGAAGCGCTGGCGCGGGATGGTGAGCGTGATCCCGTCGATCGCCTTCACCGTCAGGCCTTCATCGTCATACACCTTGACCACATCGGTCAGGCGGACGACGGGCGCGCGGTTGGATTGCCGGGTCATGATGCGCCTCCCGGCACGGCGGTCGATGAAGACGAGAAGCTGGGTTCGAGTGCGGGGGCGTTGCGATAGCCGGCCATCAGGCGGCTGAGCCAGCCGATGAAGTAACCGACACACAGGCCCGACACGGCCACATCCGCCAAGGCGATCCCGTCGGCGGCGCCCGGCGCGACACCGGACGCGGCGATCGCCGCACCCACGGCGAGGGCGTATTTGACGACGAAGATCACCACATTGCGCGTCAGCGGCAGAAAGCTACCGGGCAGATGGACGATCTGGCGCTGCCGATCGGCGCGCAGTGCGGGGAACCGCACCAGGGCCATGGCGATGCCGAAGCCGATCAGGCCCAGCACCAGCCAGTCGCCCACCAGGAGCCCGGTGATCTCGTGCTTGGTGGTCAGGCTGACGATGCCCCAGACGATGAAGACGGCCGGCGTGATCAGGATGCGGAGCAGCCGGACCGTACGCGGCCGCGAGGCCTGGACGCCGAGGAAGATCAGAAGGGCCAAGATGACCCAGACCCAAACCGGCGTGTGGCTGAAGATATTGCCCAGCAGATCCATGACCCCACTCCCAAGCCCAGTTTACGGGCTTAAACTATACTCTGCAATCCAGAGTACTCTAACTCTGTACCACAGAGTCGGCGAGACACGCAAGGGTGGAGTGTGGCCTCGGCGGCAGGACCGCGGCCTCCCCACCTCTTCAATCGTCACCCCCGCGCAGGCGGGGGTCCAGGGCCGTTTCCCGCTTCGCGGATCGATGGACTCCCGCCTTCGCGGGAGTAACGACCTTGGGAAATTGAGGCGTCGAAACCATCCAAATCCCAGATAGGTCAACCGTCACACCGTTTTCGTTTGAGTGACCCATAAATTCTGGTAGATACCGAAGCGGGAGAACGCACCGTGCAAATGGCCCTCGAAGCCTGCCCCGCCCTGGTGTTGAACGCGGACTTCCGTCCGCTGAGCTATTACCCGTTGTCTTTGTGGTCGTGGCAGGAATCGGTGAAGGCGGTCGTTTCGGGCCGCGTCAACGTGGTCTCACTTTATGACCGCATCGTCCGCTCGCCGACCCAGGCGATCCACCTCCCATCGGTGATCTCGCTCAAGGAATACATCCCCGCCGCCCGGCGCCCCGCCTTCACGCGGTTCAATGTGTTCCTGCGCGACAGGTTCAGCTGCCAGTTCTGCGGCGACGAGTTCCCCAGCCACGACCTCACCTTCGACCATGTGATCCCCCGCTCCCGCGGCGGCCGGACCACCTGGGAGAACGTGGTCACCGCCTGCTCGCCCTGCAATCTGGCCAAAGGCGACCAGTTGCCGCGGGAGGCGCATATGTTCCCGCGCGTTCCACCCGCGCAGCCGACGACGTTTCTGCTGCAGGAAAACGGCCGCGCCTTCCCGCCCAACTATCTCCACGAGAGTTGGCGCGACTTCCTCTATTGGGATACCGAACTCGAAACCGAAGCCTGATCGGCGCGCTCATGTGAGCGGCAGATACAGATCGATGATCGCCTCGTGCTCAGGCACGTCGGGGAAAAACGCGACCCGCTGGGCGTAGAACGGAAAGTCACGCAGCTCTTCCCCGCTCTTGGGCAGCCAGTCGCCATAGAGAAACCGGCCCGCATCGCCGATCCCGTCGTCGGACCCCACAAGACGCAGCACCGCGCAGCGCCCGCCGGGGATCGTCTTCGCGACGATGCCGGCGTCGTTCGGCGCAATCGCGCGATCGGTGGCGGCGCAGAGATCGAGACGGAAGTCCTCGGGTGGCGTGGTTTCCGGATCATCGTGAAAGATGTTGTAGGTGGCGCTCAGCCGCGGCGGCAGACCCACTGCTTTGCGCCAGGCGATGAAGCGGCGGATCGAATCGCCGATCGTATTGGGATCACCACGATGCTCCAGCACCGCCACGCGCGTTTCGTTTACCGCGACGATCTTGACGTCGCTGTCGTTCCAAGTCCGTTTCATATGGGCCGCCCTGATCGCGTTGAGGGGTTGATAGACCACGGTCCAAGGCGTCCAGTCGGGATCGGCGCGGAAGTCGCTCGGCGTCTGGCCGATGCGCTGTTTGAAGGCGCGCGCAAAGGCTTCGGGCCCTTCGTATCCGGCATCGAGGGCGATCTCGAGGATCGACTCGTTACCGCGAAATGCCAGACGATACGATGCGCGCTTCAGCCGGCAGAGCTGGATGTAGCGGTACACACCCAGCCCGAACAGTGCCGAGAATTGCCGGTGAAAGTGATGCTTTGAAAACGCCGCCACGCCGCTCAGCGTTTCCACATCGAGCGCATCCTGGAGATGCGTTTCGATGTGCCGCAACACGCGCTCAAGACGGGCGTGATAGGCCTGGATGTTCGACGTGTTCACCGGCTTTTCCTTGTGCCTTGGTGCCGGGAGTCGTATCGCGCCGCCACGCGCCGGGCCTGACGGAAATTGCGGAGTTGGCTTCATTTCACTTGGATCGTCATCGCGAGAAGCATCGCGACGAAGCGATCCGGATTTCACAGCGACCCTGGATTGCTTCGCTTCGCTCGCAATGACGACGCTCTTTTAAAGACGACTTCTAAATCCGCTCGCTCAACCAGATCGCGAGTTTCGATCCGGCTTTCACGACGGCGGTCAGCGCTTCGTAGCCGGGCGCGTTCTTGGCGCCGGCGGCCAGCGCCGTGTCGCGGTGTTCGAGTTCGCCGGCGCGCGCCTGTTCGATCTCGCCGACCAGTTTCGCCTCGCCCGAATCCTTCAGGGCTTCCGCTTGGCG
>CAZNZI010000153.1:0-2042 GCA_964577475.1 uncultured Rhodospirillaceae bacterium | reverse complement strand
GCGCAGCCTTCGGGGTCGGACTCGCCCAGGATCACGGGAAGGTGCGCGAAGCGCGGGAACTCGTGAATGATTTCGAGGCCGGTCGCGATATCGCGCAGTTGGGTCGAGAGGCCCATGCGCACGTTTCCGCCGTTCAAGCTTGGCCGGCCTTTCGCATGGAAGGCGATGAAGTCGAGCGGCACCGCTTTGCCAGCCGCGGCGGCCTGGTCGAAATGGGCGAGGAATTTGCGCAGGAACGGCCCGCCGCTTTTGGTCGAGAAGGGGCCGCAGGTGTGCGGGCCGCCGAAGCGCGCCCCGGGCAGCACGCGGCGCAGCACCGCGCCCGTCATGGTGTGGAGGCGACAGAATTCCTCCACTGAGCCGCACCAATAGAGCCCATCGGGCTCGTTCCACAACTCCCAAGGCCAGGACTGCACGCGGTCGCGCCCGTAGCGGGTGACGAAATGCCGCGCCACGGCTTCGATCAGCGCGGTCCAGCGGTCATACTCGGTCGGGGGATAGGCCCAGCCAGTGGTGATCGCCGCTGTCGGGAAACTGTGCTGATAGGGTTCGGGCGAAACCGACAGGCCGCGCGGCATGAAGCCGAGTTGCACGAAAGGCGTCACACCAGTCTCGACATAGGTGTCGAAGATGGCGTCGAGGACTGGCCAAGTGTAATCCGTACCGCCGGCGGCAATCGAGTCATAGACGCCGGTCGAGCCCCATTTCAGGGCGGGCGTGCCGTCACCCGAGGTCAGCAGGTTGTGGGCGCGGATGTAGACCGGCCCGGGCGAGAGTGCGGCCAAGTCGTGCAGCAGCTTCCTTCCATGGGGCATCGTCGTGTAGTTGGGCTCGTCATAGCCGAACCACGACCAGAGGCGGGAAAGCGGGCCGATCTCACGATTGGCGTCGACTTCGATGCGGACGGAGGCTGGCTCAGTCATATCCGTATCTAAACGGAGGCCGCGTGGAAGTTCGAGTCTCAATATCGAGCCGGTCGACTTTGCGCCGGAATCGCGCCACCCTGTCGCTCAAGAAAATGGGAGGAACGGATGGCGCGCAAACCGCGGGTTCTGATTGCCGGCGAGTCCTGGACGACCCACAGCATCCACCAGAAGGGTTTCGACAGCTTCACCACCACCGAGTACAACGAGGGCGTCGGCTGGCTGCGCGATGCGCTGCACGAGGGTGGCTACGAGGTGGTGCATCAGCCTTGCCATGTGGCGGCACGCGATTTCCCGAATTCGGCGAAAGCGCTCAGGGAATTCGCCTGCGTGATGCTCAGTGACATCGGCACCAATACGCTGCTGCTGCATCCCGATACCTTCGCGCGCTCGAAGCGCCTGCCCAACCGGCTCGACGCGCTCCACGACTATGTGGCGGCCGGCGGCGGTCTGGTGATGGTGGGCGGCTACATGACCTTCCAGGGGATCGAGGGCAAGGCGCGCTATCACGGTACGGCGGTGGAAGAAGCGCTGCCCGTGACGATCCTCGACCGCGATGACCGTGTCGAGGCACCGGAAGGGTTGCTGCCGCGCGTGAAGCAGGCCGATCATCCGATCGTCAAAGGCATCCGCGGCCCATGGCCTCGCCTGCTCGGACTCAATGCGGTGAAGGCAAAGCCCGGCGCGCAAGTGGTCGCGACGGCCGGCCGACATCCCCTGATCGTGGCGGGTGCGTTCGGACGCGGTCGCAGCGTTGCCTTCGCCTCCGACTGTGGACCGCATTGGGCGCCACCGGAATTCGTCACCTGGCGGGGCTATGGCCGCCTGTGGCGGCAGTTGACCGCCTGGGCCTCGGGCAAGGCGTAGCGCCATGGCGACAACAGCCGAGATGCTGATGGAGGAACACGCGCGCAAGGCAGCGTTCCATCCCTTCGCCGCCGCCGCCGGCGTCACCGATCTGCGCAGCGCCTATGCCGTGCAGCGGGACTATGTGCGGCTGCAAAAGGCGGCACGCAAGGTCGAGGCCGTCGGCTACAAGGTCGGGCTGACCTCGCCGCGCATGCAGGCGATGTGCAAGATCGACCGGCCGATCGCGGGCGTGATCCTCAAGGACCGGTT
>CAZNZI010000152.1:0-3539 GCA_964577475.1 uncultured Rhodospirillaceae bacterium | reverse complement strand
GGTGAATTCCTTCGCGGGCTTGGTGACCAGCGTATAGCCGTTGTAGTCGAGCCAATCGATCAAGGGACGGATGGGCGAATACTCCTGGTCTTCCATCAGCGCGGTGTAATAGAAGGCGCGAATGAGCCGGCCTTTGCTGGCAAAGAGATCGAGGAGCTTCCGGTAGTCGATATCAAAGCCCAAGGCCCGAGCGGCCGAATAAAGGTTGGCGCCGTCAATAAAGAGCGCAAGCCGTTCTTCGGGATAGAAATGCATTGCCATGAAAAATCCTCGATCAGAAATGCCCGACTGCTGAATAGGCGCAGATTATGCGGACGATGACTGGTCGGCAAGGTGTTGAGCTGTAAAGAATCACAAAATAGCCGATGCGGGCGGCTTTAAGATAAAGCCGTCCGCCATGGCAAAATGAAACTCGCGCTCAGTAGTCAGTCTTCGCCGCAGGTCTTTTGAGACTGGGAACGCGGCACAATACGTGCGCTCGCTTGCACGGTCTCAATCGCGATCGTCTCCGAGATCGACAGGCTGGCGCAGCCGATGAACAGGGCCGCCTCGGCGTGGCCGAGTTTCAGAGCCTGTTCGTAGAGTTGGCTGAGCGATTCGCTGAGATCAACGACGGCCGCTTTCTGCGCGGCGGGACCATCCATGCTCGGTCCCGCCAACGTCTTTCGTCGTCCGTCTTCGTCCGGCTCGTTTTTGAACACCATAGTGGGTCCCCCACAAAATCCTTCGATATCGACCAGCCCCACAAGAGCCGAAGTGGCGACGGTCTGTTGATTGACATCAGGATGCGACATGGGCCGTCTCCGATTCCCAGTAGCCGGGCGTGTCCCATTCGCCTTCGCGCCGCACCAGAACGTAGTGGCCGCTCTCCAAGGAGAGACGGTCATTGCGTCCCGGCATTTCCCCGAACATGGGGACGACAGTTTTTCCTTTGCAGTCGAACGCTTCGTCGTAGATCGGCTTCATCATCCCGCGGCCGACTTTCGACCAAAACGGAACCAGGTCCTGAAGGGCATGGCCGTAGAAGCGGGTGAAACCCTTTTTTAGGCAGAACTCCACCCCTGTATCGCAAAGTGCGAATGCCACCCCCTTCTGACCGAACCGCTTGCCGCGAAATTGTGGCAAAACGGCCAAACGTTCGAATTTCACGAAGTCCGCGAAATAGCGGATTCGCAGGCTGCCGGCCGAATTTCCGTCGACCTTGCACAAAAGATGGGTAGCGCTGAAGTCATTGCCATCCCACTCTTCAGAAAAATCCCAGCCTGCTTCGCCGATATAGACTGCGCTTCTAATGGCTACTGCTTGAATAATTTCATCGAATGTTCGTGCGACATCAACGGTAATTGATTCGTTCATTATATTCTCCTTTTAATATTACGCTTCCCTCAAATAATGCTTTGAGAATAGCGATTGCATTTTGTGACACCAAATTCCAATATTTACATCCTCTGATAGGGGGAGTTATCACATGGCGATCGAGATCAAGGACTGGGAGTTGCTGCGCGTTCTCTTGGAGACCGCGCGCGCTGGCAGTCTGCGAAAGGCCGAGGCCGTGTTGGGAATCACTCAGCCGACGATCGGCAAGAAGATCGATCGCCTCGAGCAGATGGTCGATGCCAAGGTCTTCTATCGCACCAAGGCCGGCATGGCCCTGACGCTGGTTGGCGAAACCCTGTTCCATCTGGCCGAGGAAATGGAACGCACCGCCGAGAAGGTGCAGCCCAACCTCCACGGCGCCAAGGAAGGCCTGACCGGCCAGCTGCGCATCGCGGTGACCGATGGCGTGGCAGGATATTGGCTGCCGCATCGCTTACGCCGCTTCCATCGCGAGCATCCCAATGTCCTGCTCGACGTTCAGTGCATCGATGCCGGCGTCGAGGTCGATCTCAGCAAGCGCGAGGCCGACCTCTCGGTCATGTACACCTATCCGACCGATTCGGACGTAGTGGTCCTGCAGAAGTCGGAGATGGTGCTGGTCCCGGTCTGCACCAAAGGCTTCATCGAGGAACATGGTCGCCCGAAGAACCTGGAAGACGTTCTCAATTTCCCGGTCTGCGCCCATCACATGCACTATCGCAAGCAGGGGCCGATGCGCCCCTGGGCAGAAATGCTCGAACGCCACACGATGGTCATCTATCGCACGGCCTCATCGATGGTGCTCGGCCAGGTGACCAAGATGGGCATCGGTATGAGCCTTCAGCCGATCGGGGTCATGGACCGTGAGGATGACGCGGTCATGCTCGACCTGGACGGGTTCCGCAGTTACCTGCCGTTCTACCTGGTCTGCCACCGCGACACAAAAGACGTCCCCGTGATCCGTTCCTTGATCCAATATTTCAAAAACAGCCTCTTCAAGGACGATGGAGCAGGCAGCCCAGCCAAATCCGGCGATCCGTCAGCCGAGCGGTCTTTGGTCGCATAAAGCCTCCTAAGACCCTGACGCATAGGCAAAAGGCTTGTTTTTGCAGTCCCGGACCGTATATATCCTGGTGGTTTAGATCGCCGCTGTAGGAGCGTTGAGGAATGGCCCGCGTTACCGTCGAAGATTGCGTTTTGAAGGTTCCGAACCGGTTCGAACTCGTCCTGCTGGCCAGCCAGCGGGCGCGTGGCATTTCGGCGGGTGGCAAAATCACGGTCGAACGCGACAACGACAAGAACCCCGTCGTGGCGTTGCGCGAGATCGCTGACGAGACCATTTCCTTCGACGGGCTCCGCAACGAGCTGGTCCAGGGCCTCCAGAAGCACGTCGAGCCTGACGAGCCGGAGGAAGAAGAAATCGACGTCCTCGCCGGCCGCGAGCTCGAGCTCAAGGGCTCGGTCATCAACGAAGGCGAGATGGCCGACGGCGGCATGTCGATTGAAGGCGAAGACGAGGACGACGGCGAACCCGAGGGCGAGATCGAAGCGGGCGACGTCGGCGAAGAGTGAGGCTTCGGCCGCCGAGAGTGCCCGGCGCCGGTCGCCTCAAAGGTATCGAGGGTGACCGGCTATGATGCGCCAATTCGAACTGGTCGAGCGCGTCAAATCCTATGATCCGGGCGCGGACGAGGATTTCCTCAACCGCGCCTATGTCTACACGATGAAGCAGCACGGGGCGCAGATGCGCGCCTCGGGCGACCCGTACTTCTCCCCTCCCATCGAAGTCGCGGGCATCCTGACCCGCTACAAGCTCGATGCCGCCTCGATCGTCGCGGCGCTGCTGCACGACACGATTGAAGACACCAACGCCACCCACGCCGATATCGAGCGCCTGTTCGGCCCTGATATCGCCCGCCTGGTCGACGGCGTGACCAAGCTTTCGCGCATTGAGCTGCAATCCGACCGCACCAAGCAGGCCGAGAATTTCCGCAAGCTGGTTCTGGCGATGAGCGAGGACATCCGCGTCCTGCTGATCAAGCTCGCGGACCGGCTGCACAACATGCGCACGCTGATCCATATCAAGGATCCGGACAAGCGCCGGCGCATCGCGCTCGAGACGATGGAGATCTACGCGCCGCTCGCCGAGCGGATCGGCATGTCGGAGATCGAGAACGAACTCG
>CAZNZI010000151.1:0-6397 GCA_964577475.1 uncultured Rhodospirillaceae bacterium | reverse complement strand
CGGCCAGCTTCTGGATGGGCGCGCGGCTGCGCTGGGCCTGCGCCACCATCTCGACGATGCGGGCCAGCACCGTATCGCGGCCAACGCGGTCGGCGCGGATGACCAGAGAACCCGTGCCATTGACCGTCGCGCCAGTGACCTGATCATCGGCCGATTTCGCCACGGGCACCGGCTCACCCGTCACCATCGACTCGTCGATCGTGCTGTGGCCTTCGAGAACGACGCCATCCGCCGGCACTTTCTCACCAGGGCGGACCCGCAGCCGGTCGCCAGCTTTGACCTGGTCGAGCGGAATGTCCTGTTCATCGCCGTTGTCGCGCAGAATACGCGCAGTCTTCGGTGCCAGATCGAGCAGGGCACGGATGGCCTTGCCGGTCTGAGCACGGGCCCGCAATTCGAGGACCTGTCCGAGCAGGACGAGGGTCGTGATCACGGCGGCGGGTTCGAAATAGACATCGACCCGTCCGTCATGGCCGCGAAAGGCCGGCGGAAAGAAGCCGGGCGCCGCGACCGCGACCAGGCTGTACAGATAGGCCACGCCGGTGCCCAGGGCGATCAATGTGAACATGTTGAGGTTGCCGCTGATCACGGACGACCAGCCGCGCACAAAGAAGGGCGCGCCGCCCCACAGCACAACGACGCTGGCCAGAATCAATTCGACCCAGACCGGCACGCCGGGCACGGCCATGGCGATCGCGACCAGCGCGATGCTGACCGGCAACGAAATCCAGAAGCGGAGCCGCATCGCCGTGAGTTCTGGATTCTGCTCGGCCGTGCCGCCCACCGGACTCAGGGGCTCCAGCGCCATCCCGCATTTGGGACAGGAGCCGGGCTTGTCCGAACGCACTTCGGGATGCATGGGGCACGTCCAGATCGTGCCGGGTACAGCAGCGGCGGTTTTCATTTCCGCCTGCGGCACAAGATATTTGGCCGGATCGGCGACGAACTTCTCACGGCACCGCGGCCCGCAGAAATAGTGCGTGGTGCCCGCATGCTCTGCGCTGTACTTGGCAGTCGCCATGTCGACCGTCATGCCGCAAACGGGATCAATCGCCTTGCCGGGCGCGGCAGCGCTATGCGGGTGATCGTCGTGCGAATGATGGTGGCGGTGCGCGTGATCTTGCGCGGATGGTTCTGCCATGGTGCTCACGTTATGACCTGCTTTCTTGAGTGGGGCAACGGGCCGCGGTTCAGGCTTTCGGACCAACCGTGATCGTGCCTTTCATTCCGGCCTCGTAGTGACCAGGAATATTGCAGTCGAATTCGTATTGCCCCGTCGTGCTGAAGTGCCAGATCAGGTCTTTGGTCTGGCCCGCGCCGACCGAGACGACATTGGTGTCGTGGTGATCCATCGTCATGCCGTTCTTTTCCATCATCGCCATCATGTGGCGGTGGACGGCTTGGGATTTCGCATCGCCCAGGACGAATTCATGTTCGATCGGACTCTTGTTCGTGACGACGAAGCGGATCGTTTCGCCTGTCTCGACCTTGAGTGCGGCCGGGTTGAAACTCATATCGTTCATGGTGATCGCGATCACGCGATTCACGTGCGCAGCATTGCCCGGTCCACCGAATGACGCGGCTTCGTCCGCATCATGGGCGGCGGCGATCGGCACATATATCAGCGTGCCGGCAGTAATGACGGCAGCTTGAATGAAGCGACGCATCGGCATTCTCCGAATGGCTCTTGAGATCAGAGATAGACCTTCCCATAATGGGAAGGTCAAGCCCTGCGTGAGGACCCCATGAATATCGGCGAAGCGGCCACAGCCAGCGGCATGAATGCCAAGATGATCCGCCACTACGAAAGCATCGGGTTGATCAAATCAGCTGCGCGCAGCGCCGGCGGCTACCGCACCTATAGCCGGGACGATCTGCATATCCTTGCCTTTATCAAGCGTGCCCGGAAGCTCGGGTTCTCGATCGACGCCATCCGCAAATTGCTGGCCTTGTGGCAAGGCCGCAAGGCCAGCGGTGAGGTGAAAAAGGTGGCGCTGGCGCATATTGCCGAACTTGAAGCCCGCATTGCTGAGCTGCATGGGATGCGCGACACGCTTCGGCACCTGGCCGATCATTGCCATGGGGATGCGCGGCCGACCTGTCCGATTCTCGACGACCTTGCCGGCGAGACTCAGCCGCGGCGGGCGGAGAAGGCGACGGCTTCCTCGGCGGCCCGCAGCAAGGCGCGTGCCTTGCTCCACGATTCCTGATATTCGCCCTCGGGTGACGAGTCGGCCACCACGCCGCCGCCGGCCTGGACATACATCGTACCGTCCTTAACCAAGGCTGTGCGAAGGGCGATACAGGTGTCCATCGTCCCATTGGCGGCCAAATAGCCGATGCAGCCGCCGTAATAGCTGCGCCGTATCGGTTCCAGCTCGTCGATGATCTCCATGGCGCGTACCTTCGGTGCGCCCGAAACCGTGCCGGCCGGGAACCCGGCGAAGAGCGCATCCATCGCATCGTTCGACGTGTCGAGCGTGCCGTCAACGTTGGAAACGATGTGCATGACGTGGGAATAACGCTCGATCTGGAACTGCTGGGTCACCTTGACGGAGCCCACTTTCGACACACGGCCGACATCGTTGCGGCCGAGATCGAGCAGCATCAGGTGCTCGGCCAACTCCTTCGGATCGGCGAGCAGTTCCTTTTCGAGCGCCTGATCCTCGGCGTCGTCCTTGCCGCGGCGGCGCGTGCCGGCCAGCGGGCGGATCGTCACCTTGCCATCGCGCAGCCGCACCAGGATCTCTGGACTTGAACCGACGAGGGCGAACTCGCCGAAATCGAGGAAGAACAGGAACGGACTCGGATTGGTCCGGCGCAACGCGCGATAGAGCGAGAAGGGCGGCAGGCGGAACGGCACCGAAAAGCGCTGCGACAGCACCACCTGGAAGATGTCGCCGGCCTTGATGTACTCCTTGCTCTTCTCGACCATGGCGCGGAACTCGTCGCCGGTCATGTTCGGCGTTGGCGTCGGCGGTAGGGCCGCATCGCTGCCGGCGTCGCGGCCATAGGGCAGGGACCGCTCGAACTCGGAAACGATGTCCGCCAACCGTTCGCAGGCCTGGTTGTAGGCCGCGCGCGCATTGATGCCGGCCTGCGGCCGTACCGGCGTAACGATGGTGACCACATCGTCCACATTGTCGAAAATCGCCATCACGGTCGGCCTGAGGAACATGCCGTCGGGAATGCCAATCGGATCGGGATTACCGTCGGGCAGGCGCTCGACTAGGCGCACCATGTCATAGCCCATATAACCGACCAGGCCCGCGGCCATGGGCGGGAGATTGGCCGGAATGTCGATCCGCGACTCTTCGACCACCGCGCGCAGGCTGGCCAACGCGCCGCTGCGGTCGGCAATTGGGCAGGAGGCGAAAGCATGAGGATCGAACCGCGCCTGCCGGTTGATCTCGGCCTTATTGCCGCGGCACCGCCAGATCAGATCGGGGCGCATGCCGAGGATCGAATAGCGGCCACGCTGCGCGCCGCCTTCAACCGATTCGAGAAGAAAACTGTTCGGGCGTCCGTCGGCCAGTTTCAGCATCGCCGAGACAGGCGTTTCGAGGTCGGCAACCAGCCGGGTCGAAATCACCTGGGATTCACCGGCCGTATAACGCGCCTCGAAGTCGCCGAACGCGACGGCAACCTTCATTGCGCCGAGCCGAACTGCTGATCAATCTGGGCCCGGTTGATCGAGACGCCGATTTGCTTCGACAGCGCCAGCACGAACTGATTGTTCAAGTCGGCGGATAGCGCGCGCTGGACCTGATCCTTCACCTCATCCACGCCCGCTTGATCGGTCTTGGGATCGGCGCGCAGGACGCTATCCAGCCGCACGGCATAAACAGTGCTGTCGACGGGAACGACGACCGCCTTGCCTGGCTCGAGCTTGAAAGCGGCCGCAGCGACCGGCGACATCACCTTGTCGCTTCCGGTGCGGACGAAAGGCTCGGTGGTCTCCGGCTTGATCGATCCGGCCACAGCGGCAACCGTCTCGCCCTTGTTGAGCCGTTCCACCGCCGCATCAGCGGCCTTCTTGGCTTCCGCCGTCTGCTGATCGAGGGTCCATGCCGCCAGCACATCGGGCTTCGCCGTGTCGAACGGCTTGAGAACCGGCGCCGTCACGTCGTCGACGCGCACGAGGAAATAGCTGGTCTCGCTCTTGTCGAGCGGCGCCAATTCACTGATTTCGCCCTTGGCGGTCTTGAAAGCGTTCTGGAGAAAGGAGACCGACTTCGGCAGATCGGCCACGGGCTTGCCGTCCGGGCCGTTACCCGACGCATCGATATCCTTGACCTTGACCAGCTTCGCGTTGGTCGTGGTGGCCACTTCCTCGAGGCCGGCGCCAGAGCCCAGCGTGTCCTCGATCTTGGTGGACAGTGCATTGAGGCGATTGCTGGCTTCCTCGCGGGTCAGATCCGCGATGATCTGGTCTTTGACTTCGGCGAGCGACTTCACCTTGCTCGGCTGCTTGTCGGCTACGAAAATCACGTTCCAGCCCAGCGGCGTCTGGATAGGGCCGACCACGCCGGGAACGTTGGCGGCGAAGGAAGCGACCGCGACGTCCTCGATCGGGATCGATTTGCGCGTCAGTTGACCCAGATCGTCGACCGTCTTGCCTTCGGCCTTGGCGGCGTCGGCGAAGGTGGCACCGCCTTTGACGGCATCGGCCAGCTTCTGGGCAGCGTCCTTATCGGGAAAAAAGACCTGCTGCAGGTGGCGCGTTTCCTCGGTGGTGAAATCACCCTGGCGGTCCTGATAGGCCTTGGCGATCTGATCGTCGGTCGGCTTGAAGTCGGCGACCAGATCGGCAGATTTCACCACGATAAAGCTGAGTCCGCGGCGCTCGGGCGCCATGAACTTGTCGGAATGATCCTTGTGATAGGCCTGGAGGACCGAATCTTCGGGCGTGGCCGGCTTCGGCATGTTCGCGGCGACGAAGGGAATCAACTCGGCAATGCGCTGCTCGCGGCGATAGCGATAGATCGGATCGACCATCGGATCGGGCGCGACGGCGCCGGCGCCGATCATCTCATTCAGGCGCGCGCGCTGAATATCGGCGCGTTCCGAACTTTCGAAGCGCTGTTCATTGAATCCGTTGGCGCGCAGAACCTCGCTATAGCGCTTGGGATCGAAATTGCCTTTGTCGTCGCGGAAAGCTGAGATCGCGCCGATCTGCTTGCGCAGCGTCGCGTCGTCGACGGCGAGACCCAGCCGCTTGCTTTCCTGGTCGAGCAGGTTCTGGCTGACCAGACGCTGAATCGTCTGCTCCATGAAGCCCATCTGGCGCAGCTGATCGATCGTGATCTTGCCGCCGGCCATCTGCTGCAACCGTTCCGCGTCGCGCCGGAATTCCTCGGCCACCTGCTGTGGTGGGATATCAACGTCTCCGACCGCGATCCCCGGCTTATTGGCGATCTTCATGCGCAGCATGTCGCCGACACCCCAGCCGACGAAGGTCAGCGACAGGATGCCGAAAAAAATCTTGGCGGCCCAAGTTTGGGAGACCTTGCGGAACGAACTGAGCATGACGTCACTTTTCTGCGCTGGAATGGGCCAAAACGAAGGCCGCATCATAAGAGCCGGGTTATGCCCGGGCAATCGGGAAAAGGCCACTCGCACCAACGGTCTGGGCATGGTAGAGGGGCTTAGTTGAGGAACTAAAACCGAAAACCGGAGCCCCGATGCCCACCCGTAAACTGATCGCCGGAAACTGGAAGATGAACGGCAAGAAGGCCGATGCCGTGGCTCTGGTCAATGACCTGCTGGGCCGGCTGAAACAAGGCGATCCGGGGGCCGACCTGATGATTTGCCCGCCGGCTGTACATGTGGATGCGGTGGCGGCCATGGCGGCGGGGAGCAGGCTGGGCGTTGGCGGGCAGGATTGCCATGCCGCGGCCTCGGGCGCGCATACCGGCGACATCGCCGCGCCGATGCTCAAGGATCTCGGCTGCGTCTCGGTCATCGTCGGTCATTCCGAACGCCGCACCAATCACGGCGAGACCGACGCCCAGGTGAAGGCCAAGGCCACCGCCGCGCGCGCCGCCGGGCTGCTGCCGATCGTCGCTATCGGCGAAACCTTGGCGCAGCGCGATGGGGGGCAGACTTTGGCCGTCGTCGCCGGCCAGTTACGCGGCTCACTGCCCGACGGGTCGGACGCCTCGAACACGGTCGTCGCCTATGAGCCGGTCTGGGCGATCGGTACCGGGCGAACCGCGACGGTGGAGCAGGTGGCCGAGGTCCATGCCGCGATCCAGGCCGAAGCGGCCAGGATCATGGGCGCCGACAAGGCGAAAGGGCTTCGCATCCTCTATGGCGGGTCGGTAACCCCCGCCAACGCCCAGGCGCTGCTGGCCCTCGACGATGTCGGGGGTGCCCTGGTGGGCGGCGCGAGCCT
>CAZNZI010000150.1:0-8343 GCA_964577475.1 uncultured Rhodospirillaceae bacterium | reverse complement strand
TGATCGTGGATATCGATCATCCCGATATCGAGGATTTCATCGACTGGAAGGTGATCGAGGAACAGAAGGTCGCCGCGCTGGTCGCCGGCTCCAAGCTGGCCGAGAAGCACCTCAACGCCATCATGCAGGCGTGCAAGAACTGGGACGGCGCCGCCCAGGACCAGCGTTTCGACCCCAAGATCAACAAGAGCCTGCGCAAGGCGATGCTGGCGGCCCGCGAGTCCCAGATCCCCGAGAACTACATCCAACGCGTCGTCCAGTACGCCAAGCAGGGCTATACCGAGATCAGCTTCCCGATCCTCGATACCGATTGGGACTCGGAAGCCTATCTGACCGTCTCGGGCCAGAACTCGAACAACTCGGTCCGCGTCACCAACGAGTTCCTGCAGAAGGTGCTCGACGGCGCCGACTGGCAGCTGACCCGCCGCGTCGACGGCAAGGCCCACAAGACGATCAAGGCCGCCGATCTGTGGGAAAAGATCGGCGAGGCCGCCTGGTTCAGCGCCGATCCGGGCATCCAGTACCACAGCACCATCAACGAGTGGCACACCTGCCCCGAATCGGGTCCGATCAACGCCTCGAACCCGTGCTCGGAATACATGTTCCTCGACGACACGGCCTGCAACCTGGCCTCGCTCAACCTTCTGGCCTTCCGCAAGGCCGACCGCAGCTTCGACGTCGAGGGCTACAAGCATGCCGTCCGCCTGTGGACGATCGTGCTCGAAATCTCGGTGCTGATGGCCCAGTTCCCCTCGGCCCGCATCGCGGAACTCAGCTACCGCTACCGCACCCTCGGCCTGGGCTTCGCCAATATCGGCGGCCTCCTGATGGCCGATGGCCTGCCCTATGACAGCGTCGCCGGCCGCGCCATGTGCGGCGCGATCAGTGCGCTGATGACGGGCGTTTCCTATGCCACGTCTGCCGAGATGGCCGAGCAGCTCGGGCCGTTCCCCGGCTATGAGCCCAACCGCGAGCATATGCTGCGCGTGATCCGCAACCATCGCCGCGCCGCTTACGGCGGCACTTCGGGCTATGAGGGCCTGACCATCCTCCCCGTGCCGCTGGTGGCCGAGGAATGCCCGGAACCCGCCATCGTCGCCGCCGCCGAGAAGGCGTGGGACGAAGCGCTGTCCCTGGGCGGTGCCTATGGCTTCCGCAATGCCCAGGCAACCGTGATCGCGCCGACCGGCACGATCGGTCTCGCCATGGATTGCGACACCACCGGCATCGAGCCCGACTTCGCGCTGGTGAAGTTCAAGAAGCTGGCCGGCGGCGGCTACTTCAAGATCATCAACCGCATCGTGCCGGAAGCGCTCCGCACCCTCGGCTACGCCGAGGACAAGATCGAGGCGATCGTCCGCTATGCGGTGGGCCACGGTTCGCTGAAGGGCGCGCCCGGCATCAACCACGAGACCCTGGCCAAGAAGGGCTTCACCGCCGAAGTGCTGGGCAAGGTCGAGGCCGCGATGGGCGAGGCCTTCGACATCAAGTTCGTCTTCAACAAGTACACGCTGGGTGCCGAGTTCTGCACCGACACCCTCAAGCTCGACGCGGCCAAGCTCGACGACCCGAGCTTCGACCTCCTCGCCGCGCTCGGCTTTGCCAAGGACCAGATCGAGGCGGCCAACACCTTCGCCACCGGGGCGATGACCCTGGAAGGCGCCCCGCATCTGGCGCTTGAGCACTATGCCGTATTCGACTGCGCCAATCCCTGCGGCCGCATCGGCAAGCGCTACCTCTCGACCGCGAGCCATATCCGCATGATGGCCGCCTCGCAGCCCTTCGTGTCGGGTGCGATCAGCAAGACCATCAACATGCCGAATTCGGCGACGGTGGAAGACTGCAAGGACGCCTATATGACGTCCTGGAAGCTGGGCCTGAAGGCCAACGCGCTCTATCGCGACGGCTCGAAGCTCTCCCAGCCGCTCCAGTCGGCGCTACTCGACGATGCCGGCGAGATGGCCGAGGAAATCGCCGAGAAGCCGCTGGCCGCCCGCGCCGAGATCGTGGCCGAGCGGATCGTCGAACGCCTGGTGAAGCAGGGGCGCCAGCGCCTGCCGGAACGCCGGAAGGGCTACATCCAGAAGTCGATCGTCGGCGGGCATAAGGTCTATCTCCACACCGGCGAATACGAAGACGGCAAGCTGGGCGAGATCTTCATCGACATGCACAAGGAAGGCACCGCCTTCCGCGCGATGATGAACAACTTCGCCATCGCCATCTCGGTCGGCCTGCAATACGGCGTGCCGCTGGAAGAGTTCGTCGAGGCCTTCACCTTCACCAAGTTCGAGCCGGCCGGCATCGTCGAAGGCAACGAGACGATCAAGAACGCGACCTCGATCCTCGACTACATCTTCCGCGAGCTCGCGGTCTCCTATCTCGACCGCCACGATCTGGCCCATGTGCCGCCGGCCCATGCGAACGTCGATCCCGACGATGTCGGCGGCGGCGTTGCCGATGGCGTCAAGGCGGCGGCGGTTGCTCCCGCCACCGCTTCGGTGGTCAGCAAGGGCTTCGTCCGCTCGAACCTGCTGGTGTTGAAAGGCGGCCATGGTCAGGCCCATGCCGGTCATGCGCATGGGGCCGGCCATGCGCACAGCCACGGCGGCAACGGAAACGGAAACGGCAATGGCGGATCGGTGCTGACCGCCGCGGCCAGTGCGGTTGCCGCGGCGGCCTCGGTTTCCGCCACCGCGCTCCAGACCGTGCAGCAATCGGCCCAGATGGTGATCGACGCCGAAGCCGCCGTGCGCGCCTTCGACAGCCGGGCCGAGCAGATCAAGACGGCCCGCATGAAAGGCTACGAAGGCGACAGCTGCGGCGAGTGCGGCAACTTCACCCTGGTGCGCAACGGCACCTGCATGAAGTGCAACACCTGCGGCAGCACGAGCGGGTGCTCGTGATCTAAAGGACGCCGCGATATGACGACCGTAGCGCGCCGTGTGGCGCGCTACGCATTTGTGGTCGAAGACAAAGAAGGGCGCTTCGGCAACGAGCGCCAGGTGAGCAGCCACCCCGACGGGCTCACCTTCTACTGGTCGAAGACCTCGGCGCGCGCGGACTTCGACTCGACGCTCGCCATGGCCGAATGGTGGGCCGACAAACACGGGGCGTTCGTGGTGACGTTGTAGGGCGACTTAGGTTCTGAACCCTCTCCCCTTGAGGGAGAGGGCAGGGTGAGGGGTGCGCGAGCGTCTGCTCGCGATTTGAAAAGGCTTAATAAGCTAGGGAAAGACTTCAGATAAAATGATTAAGTATTAACAGACGATAGTTCAGTCTAACGCAAAGGATTGTGATCGTTTGATCAAATAAAATACTGGCCGCGAATGGATGGAGCCAAATAAGACTCGACTTTTGTGTTAGTTGGGCGCAATATATTTGTGCGTGGTCCGAAGCGACCGATTTGCCAAATCGCAACTCGCTTTCGGGGAACTATGCAGCCCTGCGGAGAAAAGTAGAGTTTGCCCCCGACGGCGAGCTGACTTCCATCTCCTGGCAGCAGGGGTCACTTGAAGCGGTGTACAACGCTGACGGTGAGCCGGTTCGTTCCTGACAGCGGCTTATCTGTTGGGAACCGCGATATCCGCTAACCCCAAAGGTTCGCGGCGCCGTGGACCCGAGGGTTCTAATCATGAACTCCAAGGTCCAGGTTGAGATCAAAGTTGATGTTGCAGCAATCCTTCGATGGGTTGTGATTGCATTCTATCTTTGGCATTGACCGGCGGGGCCAACGAAAGTTGGCCCCGCTTCTCTTGCTAGGTAACCCCGGGTTTGCATGCGTTCGACTCGAAAAATGCGCAAATGGTTCATTGGGGCCGGCGTACTAGCTTTTTCTTCGCTACTCACTTGGCCATTAAGTCTGCCTTGGAAATTGGTTGAACACGCCCTTCTCAGTTGGGTAGACGACGAAATCGAAAAATGGGTAGGGGCAGAGCTAGCCTCTGAATTAGCCGATCCAATTGCACTGATACTCAATTGGGGGCCGCCTTGGGCGATAGCCCTATTATGTTTGACAATCGCTTATTGGTGGGGAACCCGAAAATCACTTGAGCAAGTCTCGGCGGGGAATGATCATTCCCAAATTGCCTCTGAGCTGCCTAGAAATCCGATGAGAGACTTGATCATCGAATCTATTCAGAGGCGCGATCGAATCTCATCTGGATTGGAAATAAACCCAAACGCTCTCAAATTGGAGGTCGGAGAATCTGGGGCTTTTTTTCGGACAAAATCCAGAAATCTCTACCAGACCAAGCGAACTTTAAATCTTAAGGTCGAGAACGTTGATCGGCGCTTCCCCATCACCCGCGGCAAACTTCAAATTATAAAAATTGAGCCACAAACCGAATATCATGGGCCTTGGCTCTTAGAAAAAGATCTGACGCTCGCGGCAGGGGATCACGAATTTGTGCCGTTAGTAGAATATGGGGAGGCAGCGAAATCGAATCACGAGACTAGTCGGGTAGCTGGCGACAGCTTTGCAGTGATTCTTGTCGATGAGCCTTCGCCAAAGCTAGCGGCCAACTCCGACCACTTAATTACAATAAGAGCGACTTCGTTGGACACAGAGCCCTTAGATTTTCTCTGTAAAATATATGTCGACAGTAGCGGCTTACTCCGAATAGAGAGCGTTGCTTCCCAAAGCACCGGGAACGCAGCACAGACAGAAGAGCGGGCGATCGAGGTATCGCTAGGCGATGGCCCTGAATTTGAGGACGCGCGCGCACAAGGCGATCACATTTGTAGAACTATTCGTGTGTGCATTGAGAACCCGGGTTCCTCCGGTTTCGTTTCGAACTGTGAGGTTCACGCAGAGTTCAACGGCGTGAGGCATCTATTGGTTAACGGCTTCACCCTCTTGGCGAGCGAAAAGCGGTACGTGCCAATTGCCATCCATCACGAAATTCCGTCAGATAAATTTATTCATGTCCCGCATGGACCGGGCGGTCGAGGCTTCTTTGCGGAGGCAACGAATTATCTAAAGCTTCCCCTAACGGGCACTCTCTTGACGATAAAGGCAACGTGCTCGGAAGCTAAGGAGGCACGAGTTCTGTGTCGCGTCTTCACTGACGATACTGGGAAGCTGCGTTACGAGGTACGGTAATACACACATCCTCAACGTCGTTCGCAGTGTCACGGGCCCCCAGCTTGCCGCACACGTTGCGCAACGCGACGATTTTTCCCGCATCGAAAAGGGAGCGCGTCCAATGACCGAACCGCAACTCGACGTCCTCGATGTCGGCACGATCCGCATGCGGGTGGCGCAGCAGGGGCGGGGGCCGTTGGTGGTGCTGTGCCATGGCTTTCCCGAATCCTGGTCTTCGTGGAAGCACCAGCTCGCGGCGCTGGCGGAGGCCGGCTTTCGCGCGGTTGCGCCGGACATGCGCGGCTACGGCGGCACCGATGCCCCGGCCGATCCCGACTCCTACACGATGCTGCATCACATCGGCGATATGGTCGAACTCGTGCGGCTGCTCGGCGAGAGTCAGGCGGTGATCGTCGGCCATGACTGGGGCGCGCCGGTCGCCTGGAATGCGGCGCTGGTGCGGCCCGACTTTTTCCGCGCCGTGGTCGGCATGAGCGTGCCCTTCACGCCGCCCTCGCGGCTCGACTTGTTCACGGCGCTCGAAAAGAACGGCGTGCACAATTTCTACATGCAGTATTTCCTGACGCCGGGCATCGAAGGCGAGCTCGAGGCGGATGTCGAGGCCACGATCCGGCGCACCCTCTTTACCATGGCGGGCGAGGGGCCGGGCTTGGCGGGCGGGATGATGCGGCCCGGCACGGGCTTCCTCGACAACACCGCCGCGCCGGAGCGGCTGCCCGATTGGCTCAGTGCCGACGAACTCGCCTATATCGTGGGCGAGTTCAAGCGCACCGGCTTTCGCGGCGGCCTGAACTGGTATCGCGCCATCCGCCGCACCTCCGAAGTGCTGGCGCCGTGGCGCGGCGGCGTGATCCGCCAGCCGTCGCTGTTCATCGCCGGTTCGCGCGACGATGTGCTGAGCTATCCCGGCTTGGCAGGACGTGTGAAGACTCTGGGTGAGGTGCTGCCCGGTCTGCGCGGCAGCCATATCCTCGACGGTGCCGGCCACTGGATTCAGCGCGAGCGCGCCGCCGCGGTGAGCCAGTTGCTGGTCGAGTTTCTGCGCGGCCTGGGCTAGGGATCGCGCTACCGATCCACTTATTTGGTTCGCCTGCCCGCCGCTGAAGCGTCACCCAGAATTTCCCGAGGGATTTCTCAGGGAATCCCCGACTAGGCGTCCGCCGTGCAGCGGCTCAGCTTGATCTTCGTTAGGGGAGGAAGGGGATGCCATGTCAGCCAAGCTCAACGTCATTTTCGGGCCCTGCGCCGCGGGGAAGACCACCTATGCCCGCGCGCTTGCCCGCCGCGAGAACGCCGTCCCCTTCGTGCTCGACGAGTGGGGCGCGCGCCTGTTCGGCCCCGACCTCAAGGGTCCCATCGAGTTCGCCTGGATGCTGGAGCGCCTCGGCCGGTGCAATCAGCTGATCTGGTCGACTGCGGCCGATGTGCTCGCCGCCGGGGCTTCGGTGGTCCTCGATGTCGGCGCGATGCGCCGGGCCGACCGGGAGCGCATCCGCCAGATCGCCGCGGCGAAGGGCCTGTCGCTGCAGTGGCACTTCGTCGACGCGCCGCTGGAGGTCCGCCGCGCCCGCGTCGCCGGCCGCAACGCCGCCAAGGGCGACACCTTCGTCATGGAGGTGACGCCGCAGATGTTCGAGATGCTCGAGACCATCTACGAGCCTCCGGCGCCGGCCGAGCTGGAGGGCGCGGTGCTGAGCGTCAGCGCCGAGGCCGGGATCGCCGTGCCAGCCGCGGCGCAGCCTGAAGCGGTGGGCTAGGTCAACCGCCGAGCGGCACTGTCCGGCCGAGTCGGCCTGCGCAGTCCGCGAGACGGCAAAATGCTCACGCCGCCTTCCACCCCTCCGTTCGGTTCCGCCCGCCGGTCTTGGCCTTATAGAGCGCCCGATCCGCACGGCTGAGGAAGTCGCCCGTCGAGAAAATGACGGCGCCATCAAGAGCGCCGCCGTGAATTTCGCCGGACAAGCGTCCCTTACAAAAACCGCGTCTCGGCCGGGGCCCGGTCGTAGTGGTCATGTTTTCCGTCCATGTACTGCACCGGCACTTGGGCGAGTTCCTCGGGGGCGACGCCGTCGAGCAGTTGGACCTGGATCGCGTAAACCGTGCCGCCCAGGGCTTCGATCTCGCCGCGCGCGGGCACGCGGATGCCGCAGGTTTTGCAGAAATGGAATTCGATGGTCGGGCCGGGGCGTCCTGGGGGCGTCCATTGATAGTTGGCCTGCGCACTCGCGCCGGCGGTCAGGCGATAACGGTTGGCCGGCGCGAAGGCCAGCCATGACCGCGCCTTGGTGCAGCTCGAGCAGTTGCATTTGATCGTGCCGGCGGACAGGTCGAGATCGGCTTCGAACGTGATCGCGCCGCAATGGCAACTGCCCGTATAGGTTTTCAAGCTCATCGATCCTGCTCCTGGTTAAACTCTTTGCGTTGAAAGCGTGTCGTCCCTTCAGCGCGCGGCGCGTTGCCGCACCACGCTCCGTTGAGCGTCCTGCTTGCTATTACGGCTCCCGTGCAACCCAGGATACGGGCCGGAGACGAAAATCTTCCGGGATCGCCTAACCGGCGCCGATGGCGATCGAGGTTGCCGCGCCGAGCACCCAGGATGACTTGATATAGTCATCGATGCGGGTGACGCGGTTGCCGGTCACTTCGACGCGGATCACCGAAAAGGGCGTCAGGCCGCGCGCATCATCGCATTGGATGATGATCACCGTTTCGCCATCCACCTGGCCCAGCGCCATCCGCCACGGGATGATCGGTCTGTCGTATTCGACGAAATAGGGCGAGTCGGCCAGGCGGCCGGCGAAGCAGTCGGTCACGCGCAGGCGCGCATCCGCGCTGGCCAGCTCGCGCACACCCTCCCAATCGTGGCGGTTGAACCGCTCGACATAGAGGCGCAGCAGGTCCAGCACTTCGGCGCTGGGCTCGGGTTTCGTCTCGATCGTCTCTGGCAGCGCGGCCAGCTTGGCGCGGCCACGGCTGAGCGCCGCTTTCACGCCACCTTCGGTCGAATCGACCAGGCCCGCGATCTCGTCGAGCGAAAAATCCAGCACGTCCTTGAGCAGCACGCAGGCGCGTTCTTTCGGCGGCAGGTGGACCACCAGGCGTTCGACCGCGCGGTCGACGGCGTGGCCCGGCGGATCGGCCGGCATCACCATATCGTCAGGCGCGGCCTCGGCTTCCGCGGCTTCGCGCACCTTGCGGCGGCGCAGGAAATCGATGCAGCGGTTATGGGCGATGCGGAA
>CAZNZI010000149.1:0-4088 GCA_964577475.1 uncultured Rhodospirillaceae bacterium | reverse complement strand
GGCATGGCGAATACAGGAACGAGATCGCCGAGCAGGTTGTGGACATGCTCGCGCCCGGCTAGCGCGTCCCAGAGATGGACCAGCGCATGGAGGGTGAGGAAGGCGGCTCCGGCCTGGGCAAAGCTGCGCCAACGCTGGTCGCGTGCAAAGCCGATCAGTCCGATTCCCACGACCAGATAGGCGCAGCCGATATCGCGCACGAAATGTGGATTGAACGGACCGGTATCAGCCACCCCGGGAACCGCCCCATACCAGGGCTCGGGCCAGCCGAGCATGGCTAGAGCATTGATGGAAAGGCCAATTCCGAGAATCCAGGCCAGGGCAACACGCATGGGTTTTCGCCTCCTGCATCTAAGACGAGGCAGGGGTGGTGCGTGTGACAGGCTCTTTCATTTTTTTCGCCATTCCCGCGAAGGCGGGAATGACGAACATGGGAAACGGCGCCTAAATCACCTTCTCGTCGAACGGCACGAAACCACCGGCATCCTCGATCTCGATCACCCAGAGATCGGAGTCGCGGTCGACTTGGCGGGCGATATAGGCATCGGCCGCCTTCTCCTCGACCGGCGCGGGACCGGTGCCCGCCATCCAGGCGCGCTCGCCATTCTTGTCGCGCGTCTGGGTCAGCACGCGGAACCCGGCACCCATCAAATTCTGTTTGAGCAGAATTACACCCGCATCGTCGTCGCCATGGCGCGCGACAGTCGCCATCAGCCCGCGCCCGGCGCACAGGCGGACAGCCGCCTGCACGCGCAGTTTGGCTTTCAGCCGCGCGGGTTCGTCGGCAGGCAAGGCTCAGCTCTTCTTCAGATAGTCGTCGAAGGCCGCCTTGTAATCCGGATGCCAGCGCGACAATGGCGGCCGATTCTCCACGATGTCTCCCGCCGCCCAGCGGATGCGCTTCTTGTCGAGATCGCTTGAGACCTCATTGTCGGGGCAGATGATATAGAAGTCGCCCGCGCTCATCCGCTCGATCATCATCTCGACCACCTGATCGGCGGTCCAGGCGCCCGGCGGCTTCTCGGCCTGCTTGGGTTCGTTGATACCGGTAAAGGTGAAACCAGGCACCAGCAGATGTGCGGTGACCTGGCTGCCGGGTTCGTTGCGCAGAGTGTGCGCAAGGCCTTCGGTCAGGACCTTCACACCCGCCTTGCTGACATTGTAGGCCGTGTCGCCCGGCGGCGTGGTGATTCCCTGCTTCGAGCCCGTGTTGACGATGGCGCCCGGCTTCTTCTGGTCGAGCATCGCCTGGGCGAAGACCTGCACGCCATGGATCACGCCCCAGAGATTGACGCCGAGCACCGCTTGCCAGCGGTCGAATTTCTCATAGGGGCCGCCGCCACCGCCGATGCCGGCATTGTTCATCAGCACCGCCACATCGCCGAACGTCTTATAAGCTTCGTCCTTCAGACGTTGGACATCGGCAAGCTGGCCGACATCGCAGACCACGGTGCGCACCGAGGCCGCGCCGATATTGGTGGTGGCGATCACATCCTTCGCCGCTTCCGCCAGCGCGTCGGCGTTGCGGTCGGCCAGAACCAGCTTCATGCCCAGCGCCGCGAACCGCTTGGCGGCGGCAAGGCCGATACCGCTGGCGCCACCGGTGATGACGGCGGTGCGGCCGGCGGCGAGGGCGGGATGCAAGGTCATGGCTTGGAACTCCCTTTGGTCTTTGTGCTTGTCCTCTTCCGGCGCGGCACCTTGGATTTAGCGCGAGACGCGCGGCGCTGCTTGGCCTTCAGATCCGCCTTGAACGCGGCATCGCCTTTGATGGCCAGCTCGCGGCGCAGCGCAGCGCCGCGCTCCATCGGCCCTTCGACATGGATGGTGCGCCAAGGGCCGCGGCCGCGGGTGAACTTGGCACCGGTCCCGGCATTGTGCAATGCCAGCCGCGCGGTGACGTCCTTGGCGATGCCGGTATAAGCGGTGCCCGCCTTGTTGAGCAGAACGTAGACGAACCACTCCACGGCGCGCGGGCTCAATAACGCGGCACGGGCACGACGGCCTTGCCCACCGGCGCGAGGCTCAACATGGCGAGTTTCAGATGCGCCCAGGCAAAGGGAAGGCCGATGATCGTGATGGCCAGCGGCACCGCGATCACGACATGCGCGAGCGCCAGCCACCAGCCGGCCAGGATGAACCAGATGATATTGCCGAACAGGCTGATCGCCCCGACATCGCGGTCCTCGACCGTGTAGCCGAAGGGCAGCAGCGTGTAGAACGCAATCCGCAACGCCGCGGGCGCCCAAGGGAGCCCGATGATGGTGATCGCCATCAGCAGCGCGGCCAACACCCAGCCGATCGCCATGATCAGTCCGCCGAAGATGATCCAGAGGATGTTGAGGAGGAGGGACACGCAGATTCGGCCTTCTTTCTTCCCCCTCCTCCGCTAGCGCGGGGAGGGTGGGGTGGGGGCGCCGGACGCAGAACCAGCCGTCAGCGCCTCACGCACCGTTATCATTACGCCATCCAGATTTCCAAGAACATCGTTGTTCCAGAAACGAAGAACGCGATAGCCGCGGCTGATCAGCCACTCGGTCCTTTGATGATCGCGTTCGGCCTGCAGGGCTTCTGCGTGCTGCCCGCCATCGCCTTCGATCACGATCCGGGCGTGGTGGCAGGCGAAATCAGCGATGTACGCGCCCATCGGCGCTTGATGGCGAAAGTGAAAGCCTTCGGATTTTAGCGCGCGGAGCTTTTGCCAAAGGGCACGTTCGGCATCTGTCTGATGGCGGCGAAGATGGCGGGCTTGTTGGAGGTTTTGGTCGTCACGGCCCCCACCCCAACCCCTCCCCGCGCTTGCGGGGGAGGGGCTCCCTCATGAAACCGCGCTACTCAATCACCCGCATTTCGAGTAGCCGCAGTTGGTGCAGCTGTCGCAGCCTTCCTGTTTCAGGAGCGAGGCCTGGCCGCATTTGGGGCACTGGCGCAGGTTGTGGCCTTCGAGGTTGACCACCTTGCGCTCGGCGATGTGGTTCGACTCCACCTGCGAGGCGAGGAAGCCGATATTGATCATGTGGCGCTCGATGATCTCGCCGATGGCGGCGAGCAGCGAGGGCACGTAGCGGCCGCCCATCCACTGGCCGCCGCGCGGATCGAACACCGCCTTCAATTCTTCGACGACGAAGGACACATCGCCACCACGGCGGAACACGGCCGAGATCATGCGCGTGAGCGCGACCATCCAGGCGAATTGTTCCATGCTCTTCGAGTTGATGAACACTTCGAAGGGCCGGCGGCGGCCGTCCTGGATGATGTCGTTGATGGTGACATAGAAGGCGTGGTCCGACTCGGGCCAGCGCAGCTTGTAGGTGCTGCCCGGCAGTTCCTCGGGCCGGCTGAGCGGCTGGGTCAGCGCGACGATCACGCCGCCGTTGTCGTAAGGATCGGCCGAGCGCGCGCGTACCTTGGTGGGTTCGAGCGGCAGTTCGGGTTGCGCCTCTTCCTGCACCTTCGGCTTGGCTTCGAGCACCGAGCCGGTGATGTCGTTGGGGCGGAAGGTGGTACAGCCTTTGCAGCCCTGTTCATAGGCCTGGAGGTAGACGTTCTTGAATTCCTCGAAGTCGATGGTCTCGGGGACGTTGATCGTCTTGGAAATGGACGAGTCGATATATTTCTGCACGGCCGCCTGCATGGCGACGTGATCGCTCGGTGTCAGCGTCTGCGAGTCGACGAAATAGTCGGGCAGCGCCGTGTCTTCGCCCATCGCGCGATGCCACAGGCGCACGGCGTAATCGGTCACGTCTTCCTCGCGCCGCGTGCCATCGGGCATCAGGATGTTGCGGCGATAGGAATAGCTGAACACCGGCTCGAGACCCGAGGACACGTTGTCGGCCAAGAGCGAGATCGTGCCGGTGGGCGCAATCGAGGTCAGCAGTGCATTACGGATGCCGTGTTTGGCGATCGCGTCCTGCACATCGGCGTCGAGCAGCTTGATGCTCTCGCCGGCGAGATATTTGTCGCGGTCGAAGAGCGGGAACGGCCCCTTCTCACCCGCCAGTTCCGCCGAGGCGAGATTAGCCTCGCGGCGCAGCACGCTCATCCAGCGCTCGGTCAGGCGCACAGCCTCGCGACCGCCATAGCGCGCA
>CAZNZI010000148.1:0-6671 GCA_964577475.1 uncultured Rhodospirillaceae bacterium | reverse complement strand
GGCCTGGCGCCAGGCGACATAGCCGTCGGGCCGGATGAGAACCGCACCGTCCGGCTCGATCCCGTAAGCGGTCCAGAACGGCGTCGAGGCGTCGCCGTGCAGATCGACCAGTCCCGTCTCGCCGACCGTGCCGCCGCGGCCGATCCGGTGCGGTTCGATGGCGATGCCGGTCTTGGTCCCGGCATGCTTCGCCGCGTCGAACCAGGCCGCGCCATCGGGACCGGCCAGCAGCACGAAGCCCTTGCCGAAGAGATCGAGGGTCGAAAGCGTCGCGCCGTTGCGGCCGAGTTCGAGATGCGGCGCGCGCGTGCCGGGCAGGCCCTTCGCCTGGCGCGGATCGATGTCGCGCTTGCCGTCGTCCTGATAACCCGCGTCGGGCACCACCGCGCGCGACCGGTAGCGGTTGATCTCCACATGCATGTCGGGGTTCGGCGCATGCATGCCCTCGGTCGCGAGTTCCGGATCGGAGCGGGTGACATAGCGGTTATAGGCCTGCTCGACCGCCTGGAAGCCCGAGGGCTGCCGTTCGTCGTTATAGGTGTCGGCCAGTGCCGGCCCAGCCTTGCCGTTCAGGATCAGCGCCAGTTTCCAGGCCAGATTGTGGGTGTCCTGAATGCCCGTATTGCCGCCGAATCCGCCGGTCGGCGGCATGGTGTGGGCGGCATCGCCGGCCAGGAAGATGCGGCCCTTCTGGAAGGTCTCCGCGGTGTCGGCGACGGCCAGCCATTTGTGGATGTCTTCGACCTTGACCTGAAGCTCCTGATCGCCGACCGAGTCGCGCACGATCTGGATCGCCTTGGCCTCGTCGATCGTGTCGGCGATGAAGCGCGACGACTTCTCCTTCGCGTCGCCCGCCAGGAAGATGACCAGGAAACCGCCGAGCCCGGTCTTCTCCAGGCGGAAGAAGCCGCGCACCTTGTCGTTGGTCACATAGATCACGCCGAGATTGCGGCCGCGCAGGGCCTTGCTGCAATCGGCGCGGAAATAGATGGTGATGCTGCGCGATAAAAGCCCATGGCCGCCCATCTTGATGCCCAACTTCTCGCGCACCGGGCTCCGGTTGCCGTCGCAGGAGATCATGTATTTCGCGCGGATCTTGCGCTCTTTCAGCGAGTCGATGTCGCGCACGGTGGCCGTCACGCCGTCGGCGTCCTGCTCGAAGCCGACCAGTTCGGTCGAATATTCGATCCGCGCGCCGAATTCGCGGGCGCGGTCGAGGATGATCGGTTCCAAAACTTGTTGCGGCATGAACAGCCGCCGCGCCGGGCTGACATCGGCCACGCCGTGATTGATGTTGGGGATGTAGTTGGCGATCTCGCGCCCGGCCAGGGTCTCGACGGCGTTCAATCCGCCATCGGCATCGTAGAGCGCCAGGGCTGCCGCGCGCACCTTGGCTTCGATCCCGGCCTCGCGCATCAGCTCGATCGTGCGCAGCTGGAAATAGCCGGCGCGCGGATGGATCGCGGTACCGCGGTGCTTCTCGATTGAGAGAGTCTTCACGCCATGCTTGGCCAGGAACATGGCCGCGCCCAATCCGACCAGGCTGCCGCCGATGATCAGGACCGGCGCCTCGGTGACATGGCCGTCTACGGTGCTCATGGTGTTTCCCTTTCCCCGACAGACTGGTTGTGTTCAGTCCTTCCTCCGTGCCAGAGTCGCGCACGCGGCGCATCGCACGGGGTTCGCCATGAGCTTGGCCCGCAGCACCGGTTCGGTCTTTCAAAAAACGGATCAGCGCGATCAAAAAATCGGTGCTGCCGCCGCACTGCGCGCCGAATTCCCGCGCACCGAGACGCATGGAATCGCGCTGTGGCCCAAACACCAATTGATGCTCGATAGCCGCGGCCTGGGCTGGAACGACGTCTATACCTCGCTCGCCGCCGAAAGCTCGTGGAACCGCACCTTGGACCCGGTGCCCCATCTCTGCATCGCCTATTGCCTGCACGGCAGCGCGGCAGTGCGCCGCAGCATCGACGGCCAGCGCGGCGAGGCGGAAACCGATCTGCGCTCGCGCCTGCTGGGCGTGGTGCCCGAACAGCGGCGCTCGATGTGGAATCTGCGCGGCCGGCCGGTGATCCAGCTTGTTTATCTGCGGCGTGCGATGGTCGCACAAGTCGCGGCGGAGGCGCTGGGGATCGACGAAGCGCGGATCGAAATGGTGCCGCGCCTGGGGTTTGCCGATCCGTTGCTCGAACAGCTGATGCTCGAACTGCTGGAGGTTGCGCGCGAGGACGATGGCGGGGGCAACGGGCTCTATGCCGACCATCTGGCGCGGATGCTGGCTCTGCGCGTGTTGCGGCGGCATGTGACGCGGCCGGGTCGCGCCGAAGCGGGCCGTGCCGCGCCGCAGCCGCGCATGCGCCATGTCCGCGAAGTGATCGAGTCGGCGCTCGACGAAGACCTGTCGCTCGAACGCCTGGCACGCGAAGCCGGGATCGGCGCGCATGCTTTCTCGGCCGCCTTCACGCGCGCCTTCGGCGAGACGCCGCACCGCTATGTGCTCAACCGGCGCATCGAACGGGCCAAGGCACTGCTGCGCGATACGGCGATCCCCGTGGCCGAGATCGCGTTGCAGACCGGCTTCGCCAGCCAGAGCCATTTGGCCAGTGCCTTCCGGCGCATCGTCGGCGCCACGCCCGGTGCCTATCGGCGCGGTTGAGCCGCGCCGGGGCACATTCACCCTTTCTTCACACAGGCACCGCTAGGATGCAGCATCCGGGCCTGTGTGCCCGCCCCGCAGTGGTTCCAGCGGCCCGATGCGCCTCAACGTCGCCCAGAGTCATTTTCAGACGGATCCCGCGAATCGGGGTGCGCTCTTTGCCGGTTCAGTGATGAGCGTCTCGGTCGAGGTCTCGTCCTACTGCAACCGGCGGTGCAGCTTCTGTCCTAACAGCTTCGTCGACCGCCTGACCCATCACGAATACATGGACGACGCGGTGTGGAACCGCATCCTGGCCGACCTGGCCGCCGCGCAGTGGAAGGGGCAATTCCATTTCCACCGCTACAACGAGCCGCTGGAAGACCGCCCCTATATCCTGAAGCGTATCGCCGAGGCCAAGGCGGCGCTGCCTGATGCCGAGCTGCGCATCTATACCAACGGCGACTATCTGACACGCGAGTATCTCGATGCGCTCGATGCGGCGGGCGTCCATTGGCTGCGCGTGATGATCTATCACCCCGAGCACGCGCCTTACGACGATGTGCGGATGCAGAAACTGTTCAGCCAGTTCCTGCTCAAGCTCGGCCTGCCTTACCGCTGGGGCATGCGGCGGCCCGGCCTGCATGAGGCACTGGTGGAACGGCCGGGCATGACGCTCGTGGTGCGCGCCAAGGATTGGGGCGAGCCGACTTTCCACAACATCGACGAGATCGCCACCAGTTCGCGCGCGGGCGCGGTGAAGTACAACGAGGTCAAGGCGCGCACCTCGCCGTGCCACAGCGCCTTCACCCATGTGGATGTCGAAGTCGACGGCACCGTGATGCCCTGCTGCGAGGTGCGGTCCGACGTGAAGGGCCAGGATGCGATCGCGCTGGGGAAGGTCACGGCCGAGACCGGCCTGCTCGATATCTGGACCTCGAAACGCGCCATCAACCTGCGCAACCACCTGTTCGGCTTCGGTCCGAAAATGGAGCCGTGCGCGAGCTGCGGATCGTATTGCGTACCCGACAGCGAAGCGCCACGATACGCCGATTACCGGAGGCAGCTCGGCCTTCCGGTCTAACGGGGGAGCCGTTCATGGCCGCGTCGCGTCATCTGCCGGCAGTGCCGGCCGCTTTCTTCGGCATCGTTCTCGGCTTGGCAGGGCTGGGCGGCACGTGGCGCGCGGCCCATCGCGTCTGGGGCATGCCGGCCTGGATCGGCGAAGCATTGATGGCCGCGGCCACTCTGGTCTGGGCGATCCTGGCCGTGCTCTACATCCTCAAATGGGTCTATGCCCGCGAGGCGGCCAAGGCCGAGCTGCTGCATCCGGTGCAGTGCTGCTTCATCGGGCTGGGCGGCGTGACGACGATGCTGGTGGCGGGCGCGATTCTGCCCCATTCGTTCACCCTGGGCCTGGTCATATTCGCGATCGGCGTGGTGCTGACCATCGGTTTCGGCGTCTGGCGCACCGGCCTGCTCTGGCAGGGCGACCGCGACCCGGCGACCACCACGCCGATCCTCTATCTGCCCACCGTCGCGGGCACCTTCGTGTCGGCCATCATCCTCTCGGCGCTCGGCTATCCCGATTGGGGGCTGGCGGCCTTCGGCGCCGGGTTCTTCTCCTGGCTCGCGATCGAGTCGGTGCTGATCCACCGCCTCTATACCGCGCCCGCGCTGCCGCCGATGCTGCGGCCGACGCTCGGCATCCAGCTTGCGCCGCCGACCGTGGGCGGCATGGCCTATCTCAGTTGCACCAGCGGGGCGCCCGATCTGCTGGTCCATATGATGTTCGGCTACGGGCTCCTCCAGGCGCTGATCCTGATCCGGCTGGTGCCCTGGATCGCCAAGCAACCCTTCGCGCCTTCGTACTGGGCCTTCACCTTCGGCCTCAGCGCGCTGCCGACGCTGGCCATCCGCATCGTCGAACGCGGCGAGACGGCCGGGCCGGTCGCGACGCTGGCACCTTATCTGCTGGCGATCTGCACGATCCTGATCGCGCTGATCGCCGTGCAGACGCTGCGTCTTTTGGTGACGGGAAAAATGCTGCCCGCGCCGGCACCCGCGACGCGGTGAGTCACGCCTTCCGCGTGCGGCGGCCGTACCAGGCAAGCAACTCGCCGACGATGCCGCGGCGGAACGCCATGACGCAGGCGATGAAGATGCCGCCGATGATCACCGTCACCCAGCCGCCGACCTGATCGGACAGGTACTGTTGCAGCGTGATGATCACGCTTGCGCCGATCACCGGGCCGAAGAACGTGCCCATGCCGCCGAGCAGGGTCATCAGGATCACCTCGCCCGAGGTGGATTGCTGAACGTCGGTCAGGGTGACGAAGCCGAGCACGATGGCTTTTAGGGATCCGGCAAACCCGGAGAGCGCCGCCGACAGCACGAACACCATCAGCTTATGACGATTGATGTTGTAGCCGAGCGAGGTGGCGCGCGGCTCGTTGTCGCGGATCGCCTTCAGGACTTGGCCGAACGGCGAATGAACGATGCGCCGGATGAAGAGAAAGACGCCGGCGAAGGCGGCCAGCACGAAATAGTACATGACGATGTCGGAGTGCAGCGGAACGATGCCGAGCAGGCTGCCGCGGTGAATGCCCTGCAGTCCATTCTCGCCGCCGGTGAAGGGCGCCTCATTGGCCACGAAGTAGATCAATTGGCCCAGCGCCAGGGTGATCATCGCGAAGTAGATGCCATGCCGCCGGATCGCCAGCGTGCCGACGGCGATGCCAAGGACCACCGCGATCAGCGTGCCGCCGATGATCGCCGGCACGGTGCCCCATCCCTGCGCGGTCGCGAGCCAGCCCGTCACATAGGCGGCCGAGCCGAGATAGGCCGCGTGGCCGAACGACGGCATGCCGCCGAAACCGAGCAGTAGGTTGTAGGCGCAGGCGAACATGGCGAAGCAGAGAAGCTGCATCATGAAGACGGGGTAGATGCCGAGGACCGGCACCAGCAGCAGGAACAGGCAGACTGCGGCAACGAGGATGGTGGTCGTGCGCATGTCCTAGACCTTGCCGAACAGGCCGGCCGGCCTGGCGGCCAGCACAATGGCCATCACGATGAAAATGATGACGTTCGAAGCTTCCGGATAGATCACCTTGGTGAAGCCCTCGATCACGCCGAGCACGAGGCCGCTCACCACCGCGCCCGGGATCGAGCCCATGCCGCCGATGGTGACCACGGCGAAGACCACAACCACCAGCGACGAGCCCATCTGCGGCACGGTCTGGATGATCGGCGCCGACAGCACGCCGGCCAGCGCGGCCAGCGCGACGCCGCCGCCATAGGTTGCCATCACGATGACCGGCACATTCACGCCGAAGGCCTGCAGCAACGGCGCGTTCTGGGTGGCCGCGCGCAAGGTCGAGCCCAATCGCGTGCGCTCGATCACGAACCAGGTCGTGAAGCAGACCACCACGGAGGCCAGGATCACCCAGCCGCGGTAGATCGGCAGGATCATGAAGCCGAGGTTCCAGGCGCCTTGCAGGGCGTCCGGCGTCGGATAATTCTGTCCCGACGAGCCGAATTCCTGGAACAGCAGACCCTCGATCGCGAAGGCCACGCCGAAGGTCAGGAGCAGCCCATAGAGCGGATCGAGCTTGTAGAGGTGACGGAGAAACAGCCGCTCGACGACGATGCCGATCACGGCCACCGCCAGGGGCGCCACGAATATCGCGCCCCAATAGCCGATGCCCAGCGATTTGAGGGCGACCACCGCGGCGAAGGCCCCCAGGGCATAGAACGCGCCATGGGCGAAATTGACCACGCCCATCAGGCCGAAGATCACGGCCAGGCCCAGGCTGAGCATGGCATAGAACGAGCCATTCACCAGCCCAAGCATGAGCTGGCCCATGATCGCGACGAGCGGGTAGCCGAAGATGGTTGTCACGGGAGCGCTTCAATCAGCGTTGGCATGGGAAGGACGAAGCGCCCCGGTCCGGTACCGCACCGGGGCGCTTCCGCGATCACGACTTGTCGAGCGGGCATTCGCCGGAGATCGGCCCGAATGCGTCTTCGCCCT
>CAZNZI010000147.1:0-1943 GCA_964577475.1 uncultured Rhodospirillaceae bacterium | reverse complement strand
GTGGCTCAGCAAAAGAAGATTGCCGTCCTGGGTGCCGGCGCCAACGGCATGTCGATCGGCGCCGACATCACCAAGGCCGGCCATGACGTGGTGCTGATCGATCAATGGCCCGAGCACGTCGAGGCGATGCGCAAGCATGGCGCCAAGATCGTGATGCCCGATGAGACCATGGTGCAACCGGTGCGCGCCTACAACCTCTGCGATGTCGCCACCTTCACCCACCCGTTCGACATCGTGCTCTTGGTGATGAAGGCCTATGACACGCGCTGGGCTTGCCAGTTGATCGAACCCTATCTCAAGCGCGACGGGCTTCTGGCGGGTGTCCAGAACGGCATGACGACCGACGTCATCGCCGAAGTGGTTGGGCCCGAACGCACCATGGGTTGCGTGATCGAGATATCGTCGAACATGTTCGATCCCGGCGTGGTCAACCGCGACTCGCCGCATCCGCGCTCCTGGTTCGCGGTCGGCAGCATCCATCCCGCCACCAAGGGACGCGAGCCCGAAGTGGCCGACCTGCTCTCCCATGCCGGCAAGACCGAGATCGTCGAGAACATCCGCGCATCGAAATGGATGAAGCTGGTCAGCAATGCGACCACGCTGGTTTCGACGGCGCTGCTCGGCCAGTCGATCCACGGAGCGGCCGCCGATCCGGTGATGCGCGAACTGATGCTGCGCTCGGGCCAGGAGGCACTCGATGTCGGCCTCGCGGCCGGTCACCCGGCACTCCCCATCTTCGGCCTAAAGCCCGAGGACATCCGTCAGTCCAATCGGATGGTCGAGACGATGCTCGACACGCTGCTGACGGGTTTCACCCTGCCCAACACCAAGACGACCGTACTGCAGGACTGGCAGAAAGGACGCAAGAGCGAGGTGGAGAATCTCAACGGTGAAGTGGTGGCCGAGGCCAGGAAGCGCGGCGTGCGTGCGCCGGTCAATGCGGCGATCGTCGAGCTGGCGAACCGGGTCGAGCGCCGCGAACTGAAGCCCGGTCCCGAAGTGCTTACCCTGCTGCGCGAATTGGCGGCGCGGCCCTAGCCGCGCTCATCGCCGCATCCGGCAGGCGATAGCGGCGGCGAAGGTTCTCGGCAAGGCGCGCCACCACGGCCGCCAGCCAATCGGGCAGGTTCTTGTTGGCTGCCGCCAATTCCTCGGCGGCGACCGCCGGCAGGCGCAGTTCCAGGCTGCGCGCGGCGGCTTCGGCTTTCTCCGGCCCGATCCAGGCCAGTGCCCGGATCACGTTGCCGGCGCGGCGCACCGGAATGTCGATCTGCCAAGCGGGCGCATGCTGCAATTCGATCGACCGTTCACCCACCGTCATCTTTCGGCTGCGGCCCGTCGTCAGGTAGACCAGCTTTTCCGGCGGCAAATGCGTCAGCCCTAACGCATGGGCCGTTGCCGCGCCGTGCGGCACCACGGTCTCGCCGCGGGTCCGGGCCAGCGTCTGGATCACATGATCGACCGAGGGCGGCGTCTTGCCCAAACCGATGCGCGTGGCGATGGGCCGGGCGTAGAGCCCACGTCCGACATGCATCAGCCGTCCATGTTCGACGAGTTGCCCTAGTGCGCGGCTGACCATGGGCCGTGGCCCAAGATGGGCGAAATCCTTGACCGCCATGGGCGCGCCCTCGGGCCGCAACGTCGCGACGGCCAAGATCGCGCGGAACAGCGTTTCTTTCTCGGCAATACGACGTTCGATAACGGCCTTAGTCCGGCGGGCGCGCATGGAGTGTCGCAAAATGATCCATAGTTGGTAGCGATTCTGAATCCAAATCAAAGCTCACACAATCAAAAAGCATGATTCGGGGTGTCGCCGTGGCGTTAGCCTGTCTACAGTCGGCGCCCTGAACCAAGGGAGGAAGCGCGTGGCGGGGAAACGGATTGCGGTGGTGGGAACCGGAGCGAACGGCGCATCGATCGGCGCCGACCTGACGCGCGCCGGA
>CAZNZI010000146.1:0-6135 GCA_964577475.1 uncultured Rhodospirillaceae bacterium | reverse complement strand
GGGCATCCCGGAAGTCTATCCCGTTTTTCCGATCAATGGGCAAGCGCCGCCCAAGAGCGTTTAGGCGGCGGTTACGGGCCAGTTCAGCCCTTGTTCTGGGCCAGTTTGAAGGCCTGGTTCCACTTGAAGGGCACGTCCATGACCTCCAGGCCCTCAGACACCCGCATCTCGCAGGAGAAGTCGCGCAAGGTCATGGCGGAACCCGGCTTGCGGTAATAGACGGCGCACTCGCCGCAATCGCCCATGCGGCAGCCGCAACCTTTCAAATAGTCGTAACCCGAGACCTGCATCGCGTTGAGAAGGGTCATGCCTTCGGGCACTTCGACCGGTTTGTTGAGAACCGTAAAGCGGACTTTCTGGCGCGTGCTCATTGCGGATCGATGACCGGAATTTCGGCGGCCAGGGCCGCATGGGCGGGATCTGAGGGCACCGGCGGCGTCGCGTAGTTGAGAAAACTGTCGGGCAATTTGGAACCCCAATAAACGCCGCCCTCGCGCTCGGACTCGTTCCACGTGATCGTTTCGTAATCGGGCGCGAAGATCAGGAAGCTCGAGGAATAGACCTCGACGCGATTGCCGCCCGGTTCATAGGCATAGAGATAGAAGGCCTGCGACAGGTTGTGCCGCGACGGGCCCGCTTCGATGAAGATGCCGTTTTCGCGATAGATATCGGCGGCGCGCAGCACTTCGTCGCGGTTGTCGACCCACATGCCGTAATGGTGCAGCCGTCCGCTCTTGCCGCCCTTGGCGCGCACATCGGTCACCAGGGCGCAGTTGTGATGCACATTGGTGACGCTCATCCAGGACCCGATTTCGGTCTGGCCTTTGTTGAACAGCACCTGCTCGCGCAGGCGGAAGCCCAGCGTGTCCTGCATGAAAGCGCGCACGTTGGCAACACTGCCGCAGGAGAGCGCGAGGTGGTCGATCCGCTTCGCGCCGACGCCGCGGCCCGTATATTTCTGCGGCAGGTTCTTGAGCGAGGAGCGCAGCTCCGGCGGCGCGACATAGCGCTCCTGCTCGAAGAAGATCTCCATGTTGTGGCCGTCGGGGTCCTGAAAACGGAACGTGCGGCCGGTGCCGTATTCGCCGTTGGTCCAGCCCTGGCCGAGACCGGTCGCCTCGATCGCTTTCACCCGGCGCTCCAGTGCCGGTTCGCTCATCGCGCGCCAGCTCACTTTGCCGAGGCCGGGCAGTTTGGATTCGGTCAGCTTGAGCGAGAATTTGGCGTAGTCGTTGAAACAGCGCAGATAGACCGACTGGCCTTGGCGGTGGACTTCCTCCATCCCGACCACGTCGCGAAAAAACCAAAGACTTTCATTGGGTTTCGGGGTCAGAAGCTCGACATGGTCCAGGCATGAGATGTCGAGTATCGGTTCCCAGCCGCGATCCATAACCTTGCGTTCCTCGCCCTGCGATTGGATACAATGCACTCTCCAAGCTACATGCGCCCGCAACCGACGGGTGTCAAGGGAATCGGCCTCAAACCTTGCCGCGATCATGGGATGCCTTAAGTCTTGTGCGACGCGACATCGTGCAGCCGGGGGAGTTCATGCAGGGCAAAACCGTCGTCATCACCGGAGCCACCTCCGGGATCGGACTCGTCGCGGCCCAGAAGCTCGCGGGCATGGGCGCGCGGCTGGTGCTGATCGCACGCGACCGGGCGCGCGGCGAAATGGCGCTGAACCGGATCAAAGCGGCCAACCCCAACGCACAGCACGCGATCCATTATGCGGACCTTTCTTCGCTCGCCGAGATGAAACGGGTCGCCGCCGCGGTGGCCGCGGCCGAACCCAAGATCGACGTGCTGATCAACAATGCCGGCGCGCTGTTCAACACGCGGAAAGAGACGATCGATGGGATCGAGATGACTTTCGCGATGAATCATCTGGCCTATTTCGTGATCACCCACGATCTCTTGGATCGCTTGAAGGCGACACCGGGCGCGCGGATCGTCAGTACGGCCTCCGATGCACATAAAGGCCCGCAGCTCGATCTCGACGATCTGCAATTCAAGCGCGGCTATAGCGGCTTCAAGGTCTATGGTCGTTCTAAGCTCGCGAACATCCTCTTCACGCGGGAACTGGCGCGCAAGATCGCGGGCACCGGCGTCACCGCCAATTGCCTGCACCCCGGCTTCGTCGCCACGCGCTTCGGCGACAACAATGGCGGCTGGGTCAAGCTCGCCATCGGCCTCGCCAAGCAGCTTTTCGCCATTTCCCAAGAAAAGGGCGCCAAGACGATTGTCCATCTCGCCTCCTCGCCCGAGGTCGCCACAGCCAGCGGCGGCTACTACTATAAGAATGCGCTTACCACCCCCAGCGCCGAGGCGCGCGACGATGCCGTCGCACGACGCCTCTGGCAGGAGAGCGAGAAACTCGCAGCAGTAAGCTGGTAACGCTTAGGCTAGGCGCGGCCGCAGGCGGCGCTCGTACCCATCGTAGGGCCGGCTATCCAGGGTCGGCTTCACTTCGAAGTCGAGCCGGTCGCCCAGCGCGTGCACGGTGCGATCCAGATCGTAGTCGCGCTGAAGGTCGAGCCAGAACCGCGCCGTCGTGCCGAAATAGCGTGACAGGCGCAGCGCCATCTCGCTCGAGACCGCTTCCCGTTCCGTGACGATCTGCGTCACGGCGGCCGCGTCCACACCAATCTCCTCGGCCAGCCGTTCGCACGAGATGCCGTGCCGCTTCATGAACTCTTCGCGGAGCTGTTCGCCGGGGTGGATGGGAGCAAGCATGGTTCGGTCCTCTTTACTCTGTACGGGTGCTCTTGGTCGAAACGGCTCGTCTTCTCGCGGCGCGTCCGGTTGGGTCCCGGAAATTGGAGCGATCTTTCTCACGCCGTCGCTGCGTCGGGCAAGCGAAGGTTCGGTTGCAAGATCGCCAGGAAGCCTTGGAATGCTCCCCTGAATCAAATTGTTGTGTAACGAAGAGTCGCCGTTTCCTTGAGCGGTCTTCTAGCGGCTGAATGTGACGACAATGGGGCCGGTTGGTATCCGTCTGCCGGTCGGGAAGGCCCGCCGAAAGGGATGATCGGACCGGCGCCGCAACCCCCTTGGGTTGGAGCGGCGATCGAGTATGATGTGGGCCAAGGGGCCGTGCTGCAGTGCGGCAGGGACTGGGACGATTCTCGGGAGGCACATGTGAAATTCGGCGTTGGTCAATCCATCCCGCGTAAGGAAGATCGCCGCTTCGTGACCGGTACCGGCCGGTATCTCGACGACATCAAGCTCGACCGCGAAGCGCATGCCTACGTCCTTCGCTCGCCCTTCGCCCACGCTCGAATCAAGTCGATCGACGTAGCCGCGGCGCGCAAGGCGCCCGGTGTGATCGCCGTGCTGACCGGTGCCGATGCCGCTGCCGAGAATGTCGCGCCGCTGCCCTGCCGTGCCCATCCCGGCAACAAGCCCGGCACGCCCGCACAGAATTTCCCCAAACGTCCGGCCATCGCCAAGGACACGGTCCGCTTCGTCGGCGATCCCGTGGCGCTGATTGTCGCCGAAAGCTTGGCCCAGGCGCGCGACGCCGCCGAGCTGATCGACATCGATTACGACTCGCTGCCCGCCGTCGCCGACATGGCCAAGGCGATCCAGAACGGCGCGCCGCAGCTTCACGCGGAAGCGCCGAACAACATCAACATCACCTGGGCCGATGGCGACGAGGCGGCGGTGAAGGCCGCGTTCGACAAGGCGCACAAAGTCGTCACCGTCGATCTCGTCAACAATCGCGTCGTCCCCAATTCGATGGAAGTGCGCGGTTCGATCGCCTCCTACACCGAGGCCGAGGGCTACACGCTCTACACCTCGAGCCAGGGCTCGCATCTGATGAAGGACGTGCTGCTCGGCTTCGTGCTGAAAGGCACGCCGCCCGAGAAGCTCCGCGTGGTCACGCCCGATGTGGGCGGCGGCTTCGGCATGAAGATCTTCGTTTATCCCGAATACATCATGTGCCTGTGGGCGGCGAAGAAGCTGGGCCGGCCGGTGCGCTGGATTTCGGACCGCAGCGAAGGCTTCCTGACCGATACCCATGGCCGCGACAACTTCACCAAGGTTCAGATCGCGCTCGACAAGGACGCGAAGTTCCTCGGCTTGCGTCTCGATACGCTCGCCAATCTCGGCGCCTATCTGTCGCAGTTCGGGCCTTACATCCCGACCGCAGCCGGCAAGGGCATGCATGTCGGCGTCTACGACTTCCCCTGCGCCTATGTGGAAGTGAAGTGCGTCTTTACCAACACGGCGCCGGTCGATGCCTATCGCGGCGCCGGCCGTCCCGAGGCGGCTTATGTGATCGAGCGCGTGGTCGATGCGGCCGCGCGCGCGATGGGAATCGGTGTTGATGAAATCCGCCGCCGCAACTTCATCCCGGCGGCCAAGATGCCCTTCACGACGATCCTCGGCCACACCTATGACAGCGGCGACTTCGTCCGCAACATGACCGATGCGATGAAGAACGGCGATTGGCCGGGCTTCGCGGCGCGCAAGGCCGAGTCGGCCAAGCGCGGCAAACTGCGGGGCATGGGCATGAGCTATTACATCGAAGTCTGCGGTGGCGAGCCGAACGTGCCCGCCATCCTGCGCTTCGAACCCGACGAGACGGTGACCGTGATCGTCGGCACCCAGTCGAATGGCCAAGGCCACGAGACTGCCTATTCGCAGATCGTCGCCGAACGGCTCGGCATCGATTTCGACAAGATCGTCGTGAAGCAGGGCGACACCTCGATGGCACCCTCGGGCAGTTTCACCGGCGGCTCGCGCTCAGTGCCAGTCGGCGGCGTCGCGGCCCAGCAGTCGGCCGATCTGGCGATCGAGAAGGGCAAGCCGATCGCGGCCGAGCTTCTGGAAGCGGCGGCCAGCGATATCGAATTCAAGGACGGCCGGTTCAGCATCACGGGCACCGACCGCTCGGTCGACATCTTCAAGGTGGCGGCGGCGGCGCGCGAGGGTAAAGGCATTCCCGATGGCGCACCGAAGGTTCTCGAAGCCAGCGCCGACTTCAAGCCGGCGGCGGCGACCTATCCGAACGGCTGCCATGTGGTCGAGATCGAAGTCGATCCCGACACCGGCGACACCGAACTGGTGCGCTACACGGTGGTCGACGATTTCGGCAAGGTGGTCAATCCGATGATGCTGGCGGGGCAGGTCCATGGCGGCATCGGCCAGGGCGTCGGCCAGGCATTGCTCGAAGTGGCGACCTATAACGATGATGGTCAACTCGTCGCCGGCTCGTTCATGGACTATGCCATGCCGCGCGCCGACAACATTCCCGATATCGACTTCAAGTGGAATGAGATTCCCTGCATCAACAATCCGCTCGGGATCAAAGGCGCGGGCGAGGCGGGTGCCATCGGTGCTCCGCCGGCGGTGATCAACGCGATCGTCGACGCGCTCTCGCCTTATGGCGTGAAGCACATCGACATGCCCGCCACGCCGCGCAACATCTGGGAAACCATCCAGGCGCACAGCCGGAAGGCGGCGGAATAGGCGGCTTCGTTAGAGGTCGCGCCTCAAGATCAGGGCGTCGGTTGCGTTCTTATAATAACGCGGCCGGCGCCCGACTTGTTTGAAGCCCTGCGTTTCGTAAAGCCCCCGGGCGGCGGTATTAGTCTCCGCCACTTCCAAGAACATCGATCCTGCAGTGTCGCGCACGGCCGCGATGGCTTGGCCGATCAGTGCGGTTGCCACGCCCTGCCGCCGCTGCGGGGCTGGGACGAAGAGGGTCAGTACCTCGGCTTCATCGGCGGCGGTGCGGCAGAGGATGAAGCCGAGCGGCTGGTCATACCCCGCCAGCACCCCGAACACACCGGCCGTCGCCAGCAAGGTCGCGAACGCTTTTTCATCCCACGGATCGTCGAAGCCGCGATGAAGCGCCGCGAGCAACGCGGCGTCGGTCGGTACGATCGACCGCAGCGGAATCGTCACGGCGGCATTGCAGGCAAGGTGACGTCGGCTTCGCGCAGATAGAGCGGTTCGGGCGGCAAGGCGCTGCCTTCGGCGTAGTGGCGCGCGGCCAATCGCGCCAGCACCACCGGATCGGGCCGTCCCGGCGCGCGGGACAGAACTGCGCCGGCGATTACCGTTTGCAGCTTGGTCGCGCCGTCACCGACCAGCAGCGTGCCGGTCACCAGGCTTGACGCAGCGTCG
>CAZNZI010000145.1:0-5062 GCA_964577475.1 uncultured Rhodospirillaceae bacterium | reverse complement strand
CCGCCCTGCACTTCGAGCTTCACGTCGACGCGGCCCATATTGTCGGGGTTGAGCTGCACCTTGATGGTCGACGAGCCGGACGCGACGCCCTTCTCGATCTCCATCTTGATCTGGTCGATGGCCGAGGGGAGCGTGGTCTGCTTCGGCGCCTGGGGCTCTTCGGGTTCTTCGGTTTCCTGCAGCTGCGCGGCGAAGTTCGACGGTGCGGTATTGTTCTGCTGGAGAGGCGCCTGGGCCGGCTGCGGCAGCGCGGCTTCGGTTGCGCTCGCGGCGGCGCCGACGGCGGCGACGCTCTGGCCGGCGCTCTGCGTGGCGGCGACGGCACTCTGGGCCGCGCCCTGGAGCAGGGCCGAGATCGCGGAAAGGGCCTGCATGTCCTGGGCGAGGGCCTGGGCGGCGGGATCGATCAGGGCCTGCGCGGCGTTGTCGTTGGTCTGCTGGCCGGTCTGCTGGTCGCCGGTGCCGTCGCCGGTCGAGGCGTCGCCCTGGTGACCGGTGAAGAAGCCGGGGATCGCCATCACCGCGTCGGGCACCAGGGTGCTGGTGCTGGCGGTCGTGACCGTGTCGCCGGTGGTCGTCTGCACCGAGATGTTGGCGCCGCTCGGACCGGTGATCTTCGAAAGATTGGCGGCCTGCTGGGCGGTTTCCGGCGTCGACGCGCCGCTGTTGAGGAAGTTGGCCGTCCAGGTGTGCGTGTCCGGTGCCACTTCGTCTTCGGCGGCGGCGGCCAGTTGCTGGGCGGTCTGGGTGGAGGCGGTGGCGGCCGCGGGGCCCGTGCTCTGCTGCTGCGGACCGGCGACAGCCGGGCCGTTGCTGGCGGCGGCGGCGACCGCTGCGACGGCCTGCACCGGCGCGGTCTGCTGCTGCACGACATAGGTGGCGGCGGCGATCACGGCGGCGGTCTCTTCCGTTGCCTGGTCTTCGCCGGTCTTGACCTCGGCCTGGGTCGCCTGTTCGGCTTGGGTGTCGGCCTGGGCGGCCGGCGTGTTCGTGGTAGCCTGGGCGGCCGGGCCCTGCTGATTCTGGGCACCTGAATTGTTGGTCTGGGCGCCGCGGCCGGTGTTGTTGCTGCCGTTGCTGTTGGCGGCCGTCACGGTCTGGTTCGAAGCCGGACCGTTATTGGCATTGCCGGGGCCGCTCGACTGGGCCCGCTGCGGTCCCGTCTGCGGGGTCCGCGCCTGGGCCGGCGTGTTGAGCACTGCCTGGGGCGCCGCGTTCTGAATGGTGCCGACCATATCGATGGCGGCCTGACCGTTCAGAAGCTGATGGCGCCCGACATTGCCGCCGAACTGGTGCTTGAGCAGATAGGCGAACATGTCCGCCGCGCTGCCGTTGCCGCTGTCCTGCGCGGGAACGGACTGCTGCTGGGTCTGGGCCGCCTGAGCGATTGCATTCACATCCATGGCTTGGTCCTGCCGACACATTGATCCGGCCCCATATCAGCAAGGGGTGTGCCAGAGAACTAATGCGCTGATTTTATTGAGAGATCGGATTCAGCGGGCGGCCGAAAGGGCGGCAAAGGCAAAACCGCCGCAGCAATTCTTGCCGGGGTCCCGGGGCGCCCACCCGGCAAATTCGCCGGGGTCGGGGAGACTTATTAAATGGGCGTCGAGCGGTCTTTAGTCCCCTGAAATCCCCCGTCTTAACCACTTCCTAACGGAGTGCGGGTTAATCGGTCATCAACCGGCAAAGGAGAATCCGACGGTGACCATCATCAATAGGCCCGCGATGCCAGAAAAGCCCTCACGCTTCAACGACAATGGTCTCGATCTCGACGGCGCCTCCATCCTGATCACGGGGGGCAGCGGGTCCTTCGGCCGGCGTCTCGCCCATGAACTCCTCACCCGCTATCGCCCGCGGCGCGTCGCGATCTTTTCGCGCGATGAGGCCAAGCAGGTCGACATGCAGCAGCAGTTCGCGGCGCATGACAATTTCAACGCTCTCCGCTTCTTCATCGGCGATGTGCGCGACCAGCAGCGCCTCAAGCTCGCCATGCGCGGTGTCGACTATGTGATTCACGCGGCCGCGCTGAAGCATGTGCCGGTGGCCGAATACAACCCGATGGAATGTATCCACACCAACGTGCTCGGCGCCGAGAACGTGGTGTATGCCGCGCTCGAGAACCGGGTGAAGCGCGTCGTCGCGCTCTCCACCGACAAGGCGGTCAACCCGATCAATCTCTATGGTGCCTCGAAACTCGCGTCCGACAAGATCTTCGTCGCCGCCAACAATCTCTCCGGCGATGCGGGCACCAAGTTCTCCGTGGTGCGCTACGGCAATGTGGTGGGCTCGCGCGGTTCGGTGGTTCCGCTCTTCCAGAAGCTGATCAAGGAAGGTGCCTCGGCCCTGCCGATCACCGATGAGCGCATGACGCGCTTCTGGATCACCCTGCTCGAAGGTGTGGACTTCGTGCTCTCGAATCTCCGCGCCATGAAGGGCGGCGAGATTTTCGTGCCCAAGATTCCCAGTATGAAGATGACCGATCTGGCCAAATGCATGGCGCCCGACCTGCCGATCAAGGTGATCGGCATCCGTCCGGGCGAGAAACTGCACGAGGCGATGATCGGCGTCGAGCAGGCGCCCTTCACCCGCGTGCTGCCCGACCGTTTCATCATCCAGCCCGAACTCTCGTTCTGGGACCGCCAGGAAGTGGAAGGCTGGACCCGTCCGGTGGCGGAGAATTTCTCCTACACCTCCGACAACAACGACGAATGGCTCTCGGCCGACGACCTGCGTCAGATGGTCGCGGAAACGACGACCAGCGCCGCCTACGTCTGACGCCATGGCCCAGCACGGGGGCCATCCGCCGTTTCTCGCCTACGGGCGCCAGCAGCTCGATGACGACGACATCGCGGCGGTGGTGCGCGTCCTCGAAGGCGACTGGCTGACCGGCGGGCCCGATGTCGATGCTTTCGAGCACGATTTCGCCGCCATCGTCTCGGCGCGTTTCGCCATCTCCTGCTCCAACGGCACGGCCGGCCTGCACATGGCCACCTATGCCGCCGGGCTGGGGCCGGGCGACAGCGCGATCGTGCCCTCGCTCACCTTCCTCGCCACCGCCAACGCCGTCCGCTACCAGGGCGCCGAGGTGGTCTTCGCCGATGTCGATCCCCATACCGGCCTGCTGACACCCGAAACGCTCGAGGCTGCGCTGGCCCGCGCTGCCGAAAACGGTGCGCCGAAGCCGAAGGCCGTACTGCCCGTCCATCTCAACGGCCAGACCTGCGATCTGGTCGGCATCGCCGCCGTGGCGAAGAAGCACGATCTCATCGTGATCGAAGACGCCTGCCATGCCACCGGTACGGTCGGCGAGGGGCCGGGCGCCGAGCGCGATCCGGTCGGCGCCTGCCGTCATTCTTCGATGGCGGTGTTCTCTTTCCACCCGGTCAAGACGATCACCACCGGCGAGGGCGGCATGGTCACCACCGCCGATCCCGAGCTGAATGCGCGCCTGCGCCGCTTCCGCAATCACGGGATGGAGCGCGACCCGAAGCACTTCACGATCCCCGAGCAGGGCTTCGGCGCCGATGGCCAGCCCAACCCCTGGTACTACGAAATGGAAGAGCCGGGCTTCAACTACCGGCTGACCGATATCGGCTGCGCGCTGGGGCTCTCGCAGTTGCGGAAACTGTCGCGCTTCGCCGCCGCCCGCCGCCGTCTGGCGGGGCGCTATGACCAGCGCCTGGCCTCGCTCGCGCCCGTCTTGCGCATCGTGCCGCGCAATCCCTGGTGCGATCCGGTGCTGCATCTTTATGTGGCGCTGATCGATTTCAACAAGGCCGGCCTCGATCGCGGCAAAATGATGCGCAAGCTGAAGGATTTTGGTATCGGTACCCAGGTGCATTACCTGCCGGTCCATCGCCAGCCCTATTACCGCAAGCGCTACGGCCTCGTCGATCTGCCGGGCGCCGATGCCTATTACGCGCGCTGCCTCAGCCTGCCGCTGCAACCCGGCATGAAGGACGGCGATGTCGACCGTGTCGTCGACATGCTCAAGGCTGTATTATCGCGGCCATGACGAACATCCGCGTGGTGATGCAGGCGCGCACCACCTCGACCCGCCTTCCTGCCAAGGCTCTGCTGCCGCTCGCCGGCATGCCGAGCGCGATCCTCGCGGCCAAACGCGCATCACGCGGCGGCGTGCAAAGCACGACGCGCGACGGGTTCGATTTCGTCTTCGCCACCTCGACCGATCCGACCGACGATCTCCTCGCCTCGACCGCCGCGGCGGCGGGTCTGAAAGTCTTCCGTGGCTCGAAGGACGACGTGCTCGGCCGCTATGCCGCCGCCACCGCCGACATGGAAGAGGACGACATCGTCATCCGCATCACCGGCGATGATCCGGTGCCCGATGCCGATTTCCTGCGTGCACTCGTCGACTCACGCGCGCGGCGCGGGGTCGAGATGCTGTTTAGCCTGTCGCCCGCCGATGGATTGCCCCATGGCGTCGCCGCCCAGGCCTTCAGTGTCGGCGCGCTGCGCCAGGCCGACCGTGAGGCGACGCTCGGCTTCGAGCGCGAACATGTCGGACCCTGGATGGTGCGGCATCTGACCAGCGCGGTGTTCGACGACTATGCGGCGCTCGATCTCGGTCATCTGCGCTGCACGCTCGACACGCTCGACGACTATTTCACGCTGCAATCCCTGTTCGCCGGCCTCGACGATCCGATCGGCACGCCCTGGCGCGCGCTGGTCGACAGGCTCGCGGCGCAAAGCCCGTGGCGCGGCATGCCGTTCCGCTATCTGCGCGGCCGTCCCGGCGCCCATGACACCGTCGAACGGCTGGGCGCGCTGATCCCCGAGATCGGCGCCACGGCGACACCCGATGCGATCCGTCATGCGATCCGCTGCGGCGCGACCCATTTCATCACGGCACCCGGCGACGCCGCGGCCGCGCTGGGCGCGGGTTTGGCGGACGGCTGGAGCGGTCGCGCCGCCGCCGTCCTGCATCTCGCCTTGCCGGCCGGTCTCGCCGGCAGCCGCATCGCCGACTGGGTCGAGGTCACCTTGCTGGGCGCCTGCCGCGATCTCGGCCTCGCACGCCTTCATACGGTGGTGATGC
>CAZNZI010000144.1:0-5931 GCA_964577475.1 uncultured Rhodospirillaceae bacterium | reverse complement strand
TATTGGTCTATCTCCGCGGCCTGGGTGTCGGGGAAAAGAAAGTCTAATCAGTCATCTAGACGATTTTATCCGAGTCCGCTTGACGGGCGGTTGGGTTCCCGGTATCTATGTAAATGTTATTCACATTCACATGGGTGCTGCGATGGGTTTCGCGGGGCGGTTGGACGATTTCGGGAGGCCGGCTTGGATTGCGGCCACCGTTCTCGGCTTCATCTTCTTCTGGCCGGTTGGGCTCGCACTTTTGATCTTCTCAGCAAGGAGTGGACGTATGGGCTGTTGGCATCACGGTTGGGATCATCACGACCGTCACGGTGAACGGTGGCAGTCGCGCGCGGAACGCTGGCGCGAACGCGCCGAGCGCGCGCAGCAGAAGGCCGAGCGCTGGTTCGGTGGGCGGGGCTATGACCGCCACCCCAGCAGCGGCAATCGCGCCTTCGACGAATACCGCACCGAAACGCTGCGCCGTCTGGAGGAGGAGCAGGACGAGTTCATGCAGTTCCTCGACCGCCTGCGCATGGCCAAGGACAAGGCCGAATTCGACGAGTTCCTGTCCGAACGCCGCCGCCGCGCGTCCGAAGGTCCGGAACAGCACCCTCCGGCGTAACGAATCTTCGCACGCCTGCGTGACCGGCGTCCGTCCCCCAGGGACGGGCGCCGGTTTCGTTTTCGGCGCAGCGCAAGTTCGGCGCAGCGCAAGGCGCGCTCTGTGGTTAGACTGCGGCGTCCGCGAGGGAGAAGACCAGCATGCAGCAGCGCCGCTTCGGATTCACAGGCCGACCCGTTCCGGTGATCGGTCAAGGCACCTGGAACATGGAAGGCGACGACAAGGCCGGCGTACTGGCCGCGCTTCGCCGAGGCATCGAGTTGGGCATGACCCATATCGACACCGCCGAGCTCTACGGGTCCGGCCGCGTCGAAAGCCTGATCGCGCCGGTGATCGCCGAAAGCCGCAGCAACATCTTTCTCGTCTCGAAGGTGATACCGCAGAACGCCTCGCGCAAAGGCACCATCGAAGCCTGCGAGAAGACCCTGAAACGTCTTGGTACCGACCGCCTCGATTGTTACCTGCTCCACTGGCCGGGGAGTCAGCCGCTGGCCGACACGATCGCCGCCTTCGAGCAGCTGATGGACGATGGAAAGATCCTGTCTTGGGGCCTGTCCAATTTCGATGAGGCCGGTCTGGAGAAGGCGCTCAAGATCGCGGGACCCGGCAAGATCGCCTGCAATCAGGTGCTCTATCACCTGCAGGAAAGGGCGATCGAGCATGCCGTCGTTCCGTGGTGCGAACAGAACGACGTGGCCGTTGTCGCCTACAGCCCGTTCGGTTCGGGCAACTTCCCCGAGGCGCGCTCGGTGGGCGGCCAGGTCCTGGCCAGGATCGCCACGGCGCACCGTGCCACCGTGCGCCAGACGGCACTGGCGTTTCTGACGCGGCGCGAATCGGTTCTCGCCATTCCGAAGGCCAGTCATCGCAGCCACGCCGAAGACAACGCCGGGGCCGGTGGGCTGAAGCTGACCGAGGGCGAGATTGCGTCGCTCGACAGGGCCTTTCCGCTGGGGCAGAAGCGCCGTCTGCCGACGATCTGACCGTCAGGCGGCCCGGCGCGCCGTCAGCCGCCGCAAAGGCCGTCCGTCGATGGCCGCGAAGCCGAACCCGATGACGATCATCCCGAGGAAGTGGCGCGCCTCGAGCCGTTCGCCGAGAAAGGACCAGCTCAGCAGGATCGTCGTTACCGGTATCAGCTGCGTGACCATCAGGAGATTGGTCGAGCCGGCGGCGGCCAGGATGCGGAAATAGAGGACATAGGCGAGAGCCGTACTGATCACGGCCAGACCGATCGTCGCCGCAACGGTTGTCGTATCGGGATGAAGGGCCCCGAGACCTGGAACGGCCAGGATGACGATCGGCGCTGTCATCACGGTGGTCGCCGTCAACTGGCCGGTCGCGGTCACCATCGGCGGCAGGTCGCGCAGGGCATGCCGGCCGAAAACGCCAGCGAAGGCGTAGGAGAGCGCCGCACAAAGACAGGCGAACTCGGCCACCACATTCGTGCTCATCCCCGCCAGAAGGCCGGGACCGATCATGACCGCCACGCCGGCGATGCCCAGTCCGACACCCGCGATCCTCGCGGGCGTCAGCCGTTCCTGCCCGACCATCTGCGCGACGATGACGCCGAACAGCGGCGTGGTGCCGTTGAGGATGGCGGCCAGGCCGCTGGCGATATGGGTTTGCGCCCAGAAGAACAGGCCGAAGGGAATGGCATTGTTCAGCGCCCCCATGATGAACAGCGACCGCCAGGTCCGCAGGTCATGAGGCAGCTTCAACCCCGACAGGTACAGCACCGGCAGAAGGACGGCGGCTGCGATGGCGACGCGCGCCAGTACGACCAGCAATGGCGGCAACCCGCCGACCGCAATCTTGGCAAAGAAGAACGAGCCGCCCCACAGCAGCGACAGAACGAGCAGCAGCGCCCATTCGGTCGGTCGCATGGTCGGATTGCCCGCATTGCCCATGATCATCCTTTCGCGCGCGAGGGACGGTCAGGATGATGAAGCCGATGCCCGGAGGCCGCACTCCGTTTTGTGCTTTGACGGCGGAGGCCCGATCAGGCGACGGAGAGTTCGGCGGGGGCGGTGGGTCCGCGGCGGGTAAAGCTGCCGACCGCGTCGGTGATCTCGCGGATCGCCGATGGCGCGCCGTCCTCGGCGGCCAAGGCGCGGCGCACGGCGGCGGCCAGTTGCGACAAAAGCCGGACTTCGACTGCGGCGCGCCCCACCGGTGCTTCGACGATCCGTTGCGCGATCGCTATCAGAGTCGCGGCCAGGTCCGATACGCGCTCCAGGGAGGTGCCGCCGGCGCGATGGCGCAGGTCATCGGCGACGGTACCGATCTTGAGCAATGCGCCGCGCATGGCGCGATTCTCATCGCCGCCCTCGGCTCCGTTGCAGGTGTCGGCGACGCGGTGAGCCAGAGCATCGATCTCGACACCACAGGATTGAATCTGGCGCTGCGCTAGAAGCTCGACCGCCCGGGTGACGGTGCTTTCGATGTCCTCGTCGCGGATGCGTTCGATCAACCGGCTTTTCAGCGTATTGGGCACGCGCACGTGCACGGCGTCTTGGGTCGCGTTGCGGCGCGCGCCGGGGCGGGCCGGGCCGACATAGTCGTAGGTCACCATGAAGGGTTTGCGGCGGCGAATCGACTTATCCATGACGGCGAAGATGCGCTCGGTCGATGCCGGGCTGCGCAGCAATTCGTCGATGCCACCGTCGATCAGCCGGCGCACCGTCTCAAGCGAGGACTCGCGGATCGTGGCGATGACGGTCAGGAACGGATTCCGCCCGACCTCGTGGCGCCGGATCTTCTGCATCGTTTCGATGAAACGCGCGCCAAGCAGGTGGTAGTCGTAGATCAGAAGGTCGACGACCTTGTCGTCGAGTGCACGGTAAAGACCATCGGTCGTGTTGCAGATCGTGATGTCCACAACCCCGCGGGCTTCCAGGCCGGCCTTGATCGCATCGGAAATCTCCGGTGCGCAATCACCGACCACCACCCGTATCCGCTGATACTCCGGTCCCGTGCTCCAGGCCATAAGCGTTCCCCACTGCGCCGATTATGGCCGCACGCCTTCTGCGGTGGCTCTATCCGGCATTAGTTTGCTTATGACATGCGAATCATGAATGCGCGGTTAATGCACCGCGGCTGCGCGACCTGATTGGGAAGGGAGCAAAACGGATGCCGGAGCGATCGCTCCGGATCGGCCTTAGTGCTTCGACGTGTAGTTGGCGATGGTGCTGTGGATTTCCTGCATCACCATCACCGAATTACGCTCGACCAGCAGCGCGCGACGGATGGCCGCCGCCAGCTTGTTCAGGAGCTGCACTTCGACCAGGGCGCGGCCCGACGGCGCACGCAGGATACGCTGCGAGATCGCAATCAGCATGGTGGCCAGGTCGGCGACGCGCTCGTTGATCGTGCCTTTGGCGCGGCCGCGCAACTCGTCGGCGACCACCTCGATGCGGTGCAGCGCGCCGCGCACGTCCTGCTCGTCTTCGTGCGTATTCGTCGGCAGGCCGTAAGAATCGGCGACCCGTTTGGACAGAACGTCGATTTCGATGCCGCAAGAATCGAGCTGCTTGTCGCCCAGGCTGGCGACAGCGCTCTCGACCATACGCTCGAGGTCCATATCGCTCACGCCTTCGATGGCGCGGCTTCGCAGCGTGTTCGGCACGCGGATCAACTGGCTGGCGGGCTCTTCCTGGCGGCGGCCGACGCGGCGCGTCGGGCCGACATAGTCGTAGGAGACGACGAACGGCTTACGCTTTGCCGAGAAGTTGCCCAGGCTTTCGAACAGCCGGTCGACCGAGACCGGCTTGCGGATCAGATCGTCGACGCCGGCGCTGATCAGGCGGCGGACGGTCTCGACCGCCGAGTCCTTCACGGTGGCGACGATGATGCAGAAGGGATTCTTGCCGCGCGCCTTGCGGCGGATGCGCTGCATGACATCGACGAAGTCGTTGCCGAGCAGGTCGTAGTCATAGAGCAGGAGATCGACGATTTCGGAATCGAGCGCGTCATACAGATGGTCGGTCTCGCGACAGGTCGTGACCTTGCGGATGCCGCGAACGCCCAGGGAGTCCTTGATGGCCGTCGACATGTCGGAATTCGTCTCGCCCACCACGAGACGCAGACGATCATACCGCGGTGCACCGCCCGTTTTTGCCGTCACCATATGTGCCGCTCCACCCAGCGCATTTTTTGCGCCTGACACGCCAACCGGATTCGAATTGGTTCAAACCGGATGTCATTGGACCCGCATAATGGGGCATAAACTGCCAAAAATCTATGGCTTTGTTACCCAATTGTAACACTATTGGTAAGTATATGAATTTAAACGAGAAAGATGTGATTTTCTGAATCAAATTTGGGGCAAAAATCAGCCTTTTGCCCGGGTTTAGCCACTCTAAAACTCATCAATCGTGATTATTAGTGGCTTTTAGTGAAGTTTGCGATGGTCGCGGTGATCTCGCGCATCACATCGACCGAATGCCGTTCGACCGAAAGCGCACGTCGGATGGCTGCCGACAGTTTCACCAGAAGCTGGACCTCGATCATCGATGCCGCGTTCTGTCCGGCCTGCTGGCCGCGCAGAACACGCTGGGTCATGGCGATCACCATGGTCGCCAGTTCGGACATACGCTCGAATGGCGTGCCCTGGCTGCGCCTACGGAGATCGTCGGCGACGGCCTCGATGCGGAACAGGCATCCGCGCACGTCCTGCATCTCTTCCTGGGTCGTGTCGTTGCCCATGTTCTGGGCCACGCGCGCCGCCAGCATATCGATCTCGATGCCGCAGGATTCGAGCTGCTTCTCATCCAGGCTCTTGATCGCATTGTCGACGATGCGGGTCAGTTCCTCGTCGCCCACCATGTCGATGGCGCGGCTGCGCGCCGTGTTGGGCACTTTGATGATCTGATTGGCCGGCTCCAGCGCACGATGGCCGGTGCGCCGCGTCGGGCCGACATAGTTGTAGGAAACGAAGAACGGCTTGCGGTCCTGCGACAGCGTGCCGACGCTTTCGAACAGACGGTCGATCGAGAACGGCTTGCGCACCAAGTCGTCCACGCCCGCGCCGATCAGGCGCGACACGGTTTCTGGTGCTGCATTGCTGATCATCGCGACGATGATGACGAAAGGATTCTTGCCGCGTCCCTTGCGGCGGATCTTCTGCATCACGTCGGCGAATTCGTCGCCCAGCAGGTCGTAGTCGTAAATGAGAACGTCGACGATCTCGTTGTCGAGCGACTTGTAGAGAAGCTCGGCTTCATTGCAATGCATGAGCGAGCGGACGCCGCGCTGCTGCATCGCCTTGCCGATCGATGCCGACAAGCCGAGATCGCGCTCGCCCAGAATCATCTTGAGACGCCCGT
>CAZNZI010000143.1:0-4101 GCA_964577475.1 uncultured Rhodospirillaceae bacterium | reverse complement strand
TCGCCTCGCGCGAGAGGCCGACGCCGCCGTGGCCCATGCGCGTGCAGACGCGGCGCAGGATCGATTCGGAGAGAAGCTCGATGTCGTCGCCGCGTTCGCGCAGCGGCGGCAGGGTCAGTTCGATCACGCAGAGACGGAAATAGAGGTCCATGCGGAACGTGCCCGCCTGGCTCTTGGCGTAGAGATCTTCGTTGGTCGCGGCGATGATCCGCACATCCGCGCGCGCCGGGGTGGTATCGCCCAGCCGCGTGAACATACCGTCTTGCAGCACGCGCAGCAGCTTGCCCTGGAGGTCGAGCGGCATCTGGCTGATCTCGTCGAGGAACAGCGTACCCCCGTCGGCCAGTTCGAATTTGCCGATCTGCCCGCCGCGGCGGGCGCCGGTGAAGGCGCCTTCCTTGTAGCCGAACAATTCCGCTTCGATCAGTTCACGCGGCATGGCGGCACAGTTGAGCGCCACGAAGGGGCCGGCAGCACGATCGCTCGCGTTGTGGACGCCCTGGGCCAGCAACTCCTTGCCCGTCCCTGTCTCGCCCTGGATCAACACACGCGACCCGCGTCCCGCCACGGCGCGCGCCAGGTTGAGCACGCTGGTGACCGACGGATGTTCGCCGATGATGTCATCGAGCGTATAAGGCGCGGCGAAGCTCGAATTGCCACGGGCCTGCTTCTGCTGCGGCTCGCGGCGGCCGAGATTGAGGATCGCGCCCTCGAAATGCTCGCCGTCTTCCTCGCGGATCACATGCGGCTTCACGGTGAAGCGGTTGCGCGCACCGTCGAGTTCACCCGTGGCTTCGAAAGGCGTGTCACCCATCGCGCCGCTGATCACATCGGCGATACGGGGGCTGGAGAGGACGGTGCTGATCTTGCGGCCGTTGAGCTGGCCTTCCTCGCAGCCGAGCAGCGCTTCGGCCACCTTGTTCACATAGACGATATCGCCATCGGCATTGATGGTGACGATCGGGTCTGACATCCAGCGCAGCAACGTGCGCGCGACACGGTCGGGGCGCGACCGCGCGGCGTACAGCCCGCGGTGGCGGAGGCGGGTGGGGGTCGACGCGGCCGCGGCGACCACCATGCCCAAGGTGTGCTGATGGGAGTCGTCGGATTCACCCGACAGCGTCACGGTCCCGAGGAATTCGCCTTCCGGTCCGAACACGGGCGCCGAAGCGCAGGTCCAGCTGTGATGACGGATGTTGTAGTGCTCGGCGCCCGCGAGTTGGATCGGCTTGCGCTCGACGATCGCCATGCCGATCGCATTGGTGCCGACAGCGGTCTCCGAACGGCAGCAGCCCGGCACATAGTTGTTGGTGCGCGCCCGCGCGATCACGTCCTCGTCGCCATAGAAGGCGAGCACGATGCCCTGATCGTCGGTCAGCACCAGGATGAACCGCGTGCCGCGCACCGCGAGTTCGGGAAAGCGCATGAAGGGGGCCGCCGCTTCGAGCAGGCTCCGATGGCGGCGCAGATGGGCGTCGAGCTCTTCGCCCTTCATCCGCACCGGCGCCTTCGGGCCGCGCGGGTCGATGCCGGCATCGCGACAGCGCTGCCACGAGCGCGCCACTTCCGGCCGCACCGAATCCGGTTCGATCGTTCCGCCCGAAAAGAACTGATGCCAATTGCGCGAGACGCGCTCGTTCGCGGCTTTGTCGATCATGGCCCACTCTCCCCGAACCTGCCGCCCCCGCCGGCGCTTCTGTCGCAGATCCAATACAGCCGATGTATCGATGCCCGTACCTGGCGCGTCGTTGAAACAACGTCGCGTCGCCGGTGCGGGTGGCGAGGGAATTTGTTATCGACTGGTAACACGAATCGCCATCTGGGGCAATTTTGCGCAAATGGGTCAGCGATATAGTCGAATTGGGCATGCGTGATTACAAGCGCAGCCTATCCCGTTGACAGGACCAACGGCGTTGATTATCAAGTGATAAGTTAGAGTTGCGTGGTCGCGGGGCAGTATAGCCCTGGACCGCGCCATTGTACCAAGTGGTTCCTGAACTCCAGCCGGGACGGGCAGATGACGAGCGGCGAACGGCAGAGCGGGGTCGAGATCGAAACGCCGGCAGCGGAAGACATCGCATCGCCCGTGCCGACCGTGGGCCCGGCCAAGCCCGCCCGCCAAGGGGGCCGGCAGCGGCGGCTCTCGGCGCAGGAACGCGGCCAGCAGATCGTCTCGGGTGCCATCCGGTTTTTCGCACAGCACGGTTTTCAGGGCCGCACGCGCGAACTGGCCAAGGAACTCGGCATCGCCCAGCCGCTGCTCTATCGCTACTTCCCGTCGAAGCGCGCACTGATCGAGGCGGTGTTCCGCGAGGTCTATGTGAAGCCGATCGAGGTCGACTGGTCGCTGCTGCTGACCGACCGGTCGCGGCCGATCCAGGAGCGGCTTGAAGAGTTCTACGGCCGCTATGCGAAGGAAACCTATCGCTACGAGTGGATCCGGATCTACATGCACTCGGGCCTGCTCGGCGAGGACTTCAATAAGAAGTACATCGCGGCGGTCGAGGAGAAGATCCTCAAGGTGATCTGCGCCGAACTGCGTCACTCATTCAACTTGCCCAGCGCCGAAGCGATCCCCATCAGCGAACTCGAGGTCGAGCATCTCTGGGTGTTGCATGGCGGCCTCTTCTACTACGCGGTGCGCAAATTCATCTATCGCGCGCGCGTGGTCGAGGACCTGCCCGCCATCGTCCATCGCGCCGTCAAGGCGATGATCGAAGGCACGCGCCTCGCCTATACCGACAACAAATAGTACGCAGAAAACACGGACCGCAAAGGGGGTAGAAACCAGAATGAGCGGCGACGAACGCGCAGTCGGCGTCATCGGCCTTGGCATCATGGGTTCGGCGATCGCCGCCAATCTGGCCAAGACCGGCAAGGTCATCGGTTTCGACATCGATCAGACGCGCGCTCGGGCGTTGGCGGGCGGCAATATCGAAATCGTCGCCTCGCCCGGCGCGGTGGCGCAGCAGACCGATCTTCTGCTGACGAGCCTGCCCAGTGCCAAGGCGCTCGACGCCGTGGTGTCGGGCCCCGATGGGCTGGTCGCATCGGGCCGCAAGAATCTCGCCGTGGCCGAACTCAGCACGCTCGCCGCCGAAGACAAGGAGCGCAACCGCATCGCGCTGGAGAAGGCGGGTTCGGCTCTGCTCGATTGTCCGCTCAGCGGAACAGGCGCGCAGGCCAAAACCGGCGATCTTTCCGTCTATGCCAGCGGCGACGCGGCCACCTTCGAACGGTTGAAGCCTGCCTTCGCGCGGTTCTCACGCTCGACCTATCACATCGGCACGTTCGGCGACGGTATGAAGATGAAGCTGATCGCGAATCTTCTGGTGGCGATCCACAACGTCGCGGCGGCGGAGGCGATGGTACTGGCCGAGAAGTCCGGTCTCGATCTCGCGACAGTCTACAAGGTGATCAAGGATGGTGCGGGCCAGTCGCGCATGTTTGACGTGCGCGGTCCGCAGATGGTGAAGGGCAGCTACGAGCCGCCCACGATGAAGATCGATGTGTGGCAGAAAGACATGACGCTGATCGGCGCATTCGCCGCCGACGTCAACGCGCCGACGCCGCTCTTCGCGACCACCGTTCCGCTCTATGCCGCGGCGATGGCGCAGGGCTTCGCCGGTCTCGATACGGCGGCGGTGTGTGCCGTTCTCGAACAGATGGCCGGCATCGACCGGCCAATGCCCAAAGCCTGACCTAACGGCCGTTCTTCAGGAAACCGGCGATCTCGCGCGCGGTTTCCGCCGGACGGTCGACCGGCAGCAGATGCCCGGCGCCGTCGACGATCTCGAGGCGCGCGTTCGGCATCTTGTCCTTGATTGTCTTCATCGCGTCGGGTGTCGGCACGTCGTTGCTGCCGGCCATCAGCAGCGCCGGCACCGTCACCGTGTTCAGACGCGGCAGATAGTCGAGCTTGGCGAGCGAAGCGGCGCCCGCTACGAAGCCACCCGGCGACGTTTCGAGAAGCATCTTGCCGACGCGCGCGACTTCGGCCGGTTGCGTCTTGCGATAGTCTTCGGGGAACCAGCGGTTGAGCGTGCCCTCGCGGATCGCTTCCATGCCGTCCTTCTGCACGGCGGCGATGCGATCGGCCCA
>CAZNZI010000142.1:0-9644 GCA_964577475.1 uncultured Rhodospirillaceae bacterium | reverse complement strand
AGGGCCGCACGCAGATCGGGCGGAAACGCATCCGCGTCGGCCTTCACGGCCCAAACCAGTTTCTGTGTCGGCTTCACTTGCGCCAGAACGTCGCGCGTGGCGGCGGCAGGGCCGACGGTTATGCACACCCAGTCAGCCGCTTCGACGATCGCACGCTGAACCGCCGTCAGCGTCGCCGTACGGCTGGCGGCCGGGTCGTAGATCACATAGCAGGCGCCCTGCGGATCATAGGCCAGGATGCAGATCGGCGTGCGGCCGGGCAGCGAGCGGGCGATGCCGCCCACCGGCACATTGGCCGCTTGCAAAGCCGCGACGAAGCAGTCGCCGCCCTCGTCGCCCGATACCCAGGAGATCGGCACCGCGTTGGGCTGGCCGGCGCGCACCAGCGCCATCGCGACATAGGACGGCGTGCCGCCCAGCCGCGGCCAATCCGATGTGGCGCGTCCGGCGATCACGGTTGCGTTGGGCTGGGGCGCGCCTTCCATCTGCACCACATGGTCGAGACTGGCGTAGCCGGTGATGGCAATGCGGCTCATGCGAGCATCTTCACAGCGGCATCGAGCGGGACGACCTGGCCGAAATAGCGCTCGATGTCCTCGAGCGTGGCTGTGGCGAGGTGCGGGCGATTTGAGTTGGTGGCCTCGCGCGGCACCACCGGCTCGAACCCGTTGGCGAAGGCATCCTGCACGGTCGCGCGGATGCAGACATTGGTCTTCACCCCGGCCACGATGACGCGCTTGATCCCCTGCTCATTCAACAGCAACGCGAGATCGGTGGCGAAAAAGGCGCTGTAGCGGCGCTTAGGCACTAGCACCTCGTTCGGCCCCTGCATCTCGAAGCCGGGCGTGACCGCGGCGTCGGGCTCGTCGATGAAGTGATGATGCGGCAGTTTGTGCCATTCGAAATCATGCAGGCCGGCCCGATGCCGTTCGGCGGCGTGGACGATCAGATGCTGGCCCGCGCGCGCAGCGACCAGCAGGTGCTTCAGCGGCTCGACCACTTTTTCGACATCGGGGTAATAGTTCGGCATGCCCGATTTGAAGAAGGAGTCGATCACGTCGACCAAGATCAGAGCCGTTTTGGGTTCGCTCATGCTCACATCCCACGCAGCAGACGGCGGCGGCGCTCGGCCAAGCCAATGGCCGTCAGCACCGCAACAACGACGATATAGGGCAGCATCTGCACCAGTTCGGGCGGGACGCCGCGGCCTTGCAGATTGATCTGGGTCGCGTCGAAAAAGCCGAACAGCAGCGCCCCGATCGCTGTCAGGCCGGGCCGGTTGCGGCCGAAATAGAAGGCGGCCAGCGCGATGAAGCCGCGGCCCGCCGAAATGCCGACACTGAAGATGCCGACGATGCCAATAGAAAGCTGCGCCCCCGCCAGCCCCGCCATCGCGCCGGCCACCACCGTCGAGATGTCGCGCGTCATCAGCGGCCGCAACCCGAGCGCCACGGAAGCATTCGCCGCCTCGCCCGCTGCCCGCAGACGCAGCCCCGCGCGGGTACGGTTCAGCACAAAGGCAGAGAGTGGTACCGACAGCCAGGCGAGCCAGGTGATCGGGTCCTTGTCCGACAGGATCGCGCCCAGGATCGGGATGTCTTCGATCACGGGAATGTGGATGCGCGGCAGCATCACCACGTTCTCGAGCCGCAACGTGCCGGAGCTTTGATAGTAGTCCTTCAGCACGAAGCCGATCAGCCCGGCGATGGCGACATTGAAGCCGAGACCGGCGACGATCTCGTTGGCGCCCAACCGCGTCACCGTCAGCGAGAACAACAAGCCGATGAACGCGCCCGCCAGCAACGACGCGAGAAGCGCGATCAGCCAGGAGCCGGTGGCGTCGGAGACCGCCAGCGCCACATACGCGCCGGCCAGCATCATCGCCTCGAGGCCGATATTCACGATACCGCCAAGCCGATTGATCATGCCGCCGATTGCTGTCAGCAGCAGCGGCGTCGAGACCAGGAAGGCGGAGCCGAGGATCGCCTCGATCATGCGCGCCTCCACTTCTGGCGCAGTATCTGACCCAGGCGCACCACGGCGAAGACCGTGACCGTGCCTTGCAGCACATCGACGATCTGGATCGGGATGTCGCTGAAGAGCTGGACGGTCGTGCCCGCCGAGGCGAGCGCGCCAAACAGGAGCCCACCGATCAGCATGCCGATCGCACTGTTGCGGCCGAGCAGCACCACGGCGAGACCGGTGAAGCCGTAGCCCGGCGAGAAGCCGGCGACGAAGCGATGCACCAAGCCGGCCGCGTGCGACGCGCCCGCCAGTCCGCCGATCAGGCCCGAGATGGCGGCGGTCTTGATGATCAGGCCCGGCACATCGATACCGACCGCGCGGCTGAACCGTGCATTGAGGCCGGTGACGCGCGCCTCGTAACCCAGCGGCGTGAAGCGGCCCCAGAGGTCGTAGGCGACCAGCAACACCAGCGCGATGATGAAACCGAGGCTGAGCGTGGCGGGCGGCATCAGCCGCGGCAGCCAGCCCTGCTCGGCGATCAGCGGCGTCTGCGAGTTGCCGGCGCCCGGCGCGAGGAACACGTGGTTCACCAGATAGGCGGTGAAGTTGATCGCGACGAAGTTGAGCATCAGAGTCGAGACGACTTCGTCGACATCGAGCTTCGCCTTCAACCAGCCGGGCAGGATCAGCCAGAGCCCGCCCGCCAGCGCGCCGACCGCCAGTTCAAGGACGATCAGCGGGAGGCCGGGTAAACCGCTACAGGTAAAACCGACGACGGTCCCGGCCAGGCCGCCGAGATAGAACGCGCCCTCGACCCCCATATTGAAAACGCCGGCACGGAAAGAAATGGCTGTCGCCACGGCACAAAACAGAATGGGCGTCGCCGCCGTCAGAGTCGCCGCCAATTCATCAGGGCCGCCGAAGCCGGTATCGAGCATCAGCCCGTAGACCTCGATCGGATCGCGGCCGGTGATGAGAAGCAGGATCGCACCGAGAACCAGCGCGATCACGAAAGGCATCACCGCGCCGGCAATGCCGGGCCAGTCGAAGCGCGTCGGCCGCGTGGCGATGACGGCGGCGTCGCTCATGCGGCCTCGCCCAACATCAATTTGCCGATCTGCGCCAGATTCGTCCGATCGCCGGCGAGTTCGCCGCTGATCTTGCCGTGATGGAGCACCACGATCCGGTCGGACAGCGCGAGCAGTTCCTCCAACTCCTCAGAAACCAGGAGAACCGCGCCACCGGTATCGCGATAGGCGAGGAGTTGCCGGTGGATCGACGCGATGCCCGCGATGTCGACCCCGCGCGTCGGCTGGGAAGCGACCAAAAGTTTCGGATTGCGGTCGAGCTCGCGGGCAATTGCCACGCGCTGCTGGTTGCCGCCCGAGAGGCTGCTGACCGGATCGGCATCTGTGCCATAGACGACAGCGAAGCGGGTCAATACGGCACGGACATGATCCCGCACGACGGCGGGCTGAAGAATGCCATTGTGGACGAACGGCGCTTGACGGTGACTGCCGGCAATCATGTTGTCGCGAATCGTGGCCGTGAGACATAGGCCTTCATGGGCGCGGTCATCGCTCAGATAGCCGATTCCGGCCGCGCGCCGGGCGGCGATCGAGGCATGAGTAACGTCGGCACCGGCAAACTGCACCATGCCTTCGGCAACCCGGCGCAAGCCGGTCACCGCTTCGACCAATTCGTTCTGTCCGCTACCGCTGACGCCCGCGATGCCGACGATCTCACCGGGATGAACATCTAGATCGATACCGAGCAGCCGCTTGGTGCCGCGCGTGTCGAGCGCGGCAAGACCGCGCACGGACAGAACGGGTACCGCGCCGGCAATCTTCGTCGCTGAACGCTTAGGATGATCGACCGGCTCGCCGACCATCAGCTGCGCCAGCGCCGCCGCGCTGGTTTCGCTCGGTGTTGTATTCGCCACCGCACGGCCGGCACGCAGCACGGTGATGCGGTCTGCGACAGCGAGTACCTCGTCGAGCTTGTGGCTGATGAAGATGATCGTGCGCCCCTCGGCGCGAAGGCGGCGCAGCAGATCGAGCAGGTCGTGCACCTGCTGGGGTGCGAGTACCGAGGTCGGCTCGTCGAGGATCAGCACGTCGGCGCCGCGATAGAGCAGGCGCAGAATTTCGAGGATCTGGCGCAGATGCACCGGCGCCTGGGCGACCTTTACGTCCCAGTCCAGCGTGACGCCGGCTTGCTTTTCGAGAGCCCGCGCGGAAGCCAGCGCCGCTGCGCGATCGATCAGGCCGTGCTTCATCGGCTCACGGCCGAGGATCAGGTTTTCGAGGAGCGTGAGATCGGGCACCAGCATGAATTCCTGGTGCACCATGCCGATGCCCTTGGCGAAGGACGCGGCCGGATTGGCGAAACGGACGGGTTGATCGTCGACGATGATGTCGCCTTCGTCGGGCTGTTCGAGCCCCTGAAGGATGCGCATCAGTGTGGTCTTGCCCGCCCCGTTGCCGCCGACGATGGCGTGGATGGTTCCGGGCGCGGCAGCGAAGTCGATGCGATCGTTGGCGATCACCCGGCCGAAACGCCGGGTGACACCACGCGCACCGAGTCGGACGGCGGGGGCCGTCGCCATCGCTGCCGCTCCGGTTCCCTCAACGGATGCGGATTAGCGGCTTACTTGAACCAGGCCGGATAGCCTTCCGGACCGCTGACATCGACAACCTTGATCGCGCCGGAGAGGATCTTCTTCTTCAGCTCCTCGACCTTCTTCAGGTCTTCGGCGGGGATCAGCGCCTTGGTGTGGGTCATCGGCGAGAGGCCGACACCATTCTCGGCAAGGCCCAAGGTCACCGTCTGGCCGCCCGGGAACTTGTGGGCGGCATAGTCCTTGATCACCGTCTCGACAGCGAGATCGGTGCGCTTGATCATGCTGGTCAGCACGTTGCCCGGGGCCATGCCGTCCTGGTCGGTGTCGACGCCGATCGCATAGTGGCCGGTTTCCTTGGCCGCCTGGATCACGCCCTGGCCGGTGCCGCCCGCCACCTGGTAGACAATGCTGGCGCCCTGATCGAACATCGCCTTGGCCATCTGATGGCCGATCGCCGGATCGCCGAAATTATTCGAATAGGCGATCTTCACCTCGATGTCCTTGTTCACGTCCTTCGCGCCCTGCATATAACCGGCGAGGAACTTGTCGATGCCGGGCGACTTGATGCCGCCGATGGCGCCGATGATCGGCTTCGCCTGGATGCCCTTGATCTTCGGATTGGAGGCGACCATCGCGGCCAGCGCACCGGCGAGATACGAGCCTTCCTGTTCCTTGAACAGAACCGAAGCGACGTTCGAGCCCGGCTGAACCTGATTGAGAATCACGAAGCCCGTCTTCGGATAGTCCTTGGCGACCGTCTTCAGCGCTTCGCCATGAGAATATTCGAGATCGACCACGAGGCCGAAACCGGCCGTGCCGGCGGCGGTGCGGAGAATGTTCTCGGCCTGGGCGACGACATCCTTCGATTCGACTTCCTTGCCCTTCAGCTTGGTTTCGGCCAGCGCCTTCTTGAAGCCCTTGTCGGCCAGATCGTTGTAGGACTGATCGCCCAACCCGCCCTGGGCGATGATCAGAGCGACCGGCTTGTCAGCGGCCTGAGCTGCCGGGATCGCGATGCTCAACCCAAAGGCGAGTGCCGAGATGCTCCGGATCAGTGACGATTTCGACATCATTACCCTCCTTCTCCATATGTGTGTTTGTTGCGGTTGACGTTTGTTGAGGAGTTCGCAGAAGCAATGCCTGATACGAGTAGCGGCGGCTATCATGGATGGCGTCGACGGCGTCCAGCACGCGGCCATCGGCGGCAAAGGACCGGCGCGTCACCACCATGACGATGCCGTCGGCACCGAGGCGCAGGTAACGGCGTTCCGACGGTTCCGGCTTGCGTGCACCAAGCGATTCGACGCCGCGCTCGATGCGGTGGCCGGCCTGTTCATAGAAACGGTATAGCGAGAACCGCGGATCGGACGCCTTGATCCGCGTCAAACCCAATTCGTTAACCAAGGCCGCGGACAGCACCGAGCGGTGGATCGCCATCGGCATGCCGTCGACCAGACGCAGGCGTTCGACCACGATCAGCGGCTCTTCCTTGTCGTAGGGCAGGCCGGCGTGCCAGGTCATCGGCGCGAAATCGAGCAGCTCGCTGGTCGCGTTGCGGCCGCTGGCTTCGACCGATTCGGTGAAGCTGCGCAGATGGATCGGCGTCCGTTGCAATGGCGGCACGGCGACGAAGGTGCCCTTGCCCTGGCGGCGGACCACCAGACCCTCATCGACCAACTGTTCGATCGCTTTCGCCACCGTGAAGCGGCTGACGCCAAGGCTTTGGGCCAATTCAGGCTCGCTGGCGATCCGGTCGCCCGGGCGGCGGCGTGCGATTTCGCGGCGCAGCCGGTCTGTGAGCTGACGGTAGAGCGGCTTGTCTTGCGTGGCGTCGAGCATCGGTCCCCAAAAAAGCATCCGGCAGCGGGTACTGTCCACTCAACCGGTTGACTGGACAATGAACCTCAAAGACGAGTCTGTGCAACAGAATTTTCGTAAGGACGGATGCCCCCGGCAGAGCGCCTCGGGTGGATACCGAGGCGCCAAGAAAAAAGCCTGCCGCTGATGCGGCAGGCTTTTGATCGGCTGCCCGCAGACCGGGCCGCCTTGGGTTCAGCTCGACTTGGGGGGAAGCGGCAGGGCCTGACGGGTCTTGTGGTCCAGATGACCGGTCGCCTTCAGACCATGCGTCTTCTGAAAATCCTTCAGCGCTCGAGCGGTCTTGGGACCCCAGAAACCGTCGACTTCGACATTCTGGCCGCTATTGGCAAGCGCTGCCTGGATCACTTCGATGTGATGGCGCGACATCGCCATGTGTTTCTTCTGCGGCGCCTGGGATTGCGCCGACTGATCATTCATGTCGGGGGTCGCGGCCTGGCCGGTCTGGTTCGTGTCCGACTTGTTCATGTCGGTGTTGTTGGCGTTGCTCGGCTTGTCGGCGTTGGCATCGGGCGTCGCGGCCTGGCTGGACGACTTGTCCTTGTCCATCGCGTTGCCGCTATTGGCGGCATTGCCGCTGCCATTCGTGTTCGATGGATTGGCCGAATTGGCATTATTGTCCGCCGGCGCGGATTGGACCTGCGCGGGGGCGCTGGAACCGGCGGCGTTGTTGTCGGCGCCGAAGGCATAGGTGGCCACAAGCCCTGTGGTCGCGGCGATGATTAAGCCCATCGTCAAGGCACCGCTGAACTTCGTCATATCAATGCTCCATTGCTACTGGTCGGGCGCGCATCCATTCGCCATGGCGCCGACCGGCAAAGCATCGGAAAACAATACGGAGGATTGATGGCGTATGCGGTGCCGGGTGCCGCAGAAACGCCGCGCTGGCTCAACGATTTTTAATGTCCCCACCAGATCGCGCAAAGGGATGGCGGCGCATCCTTCGGCCGTCACAGAGCCACTGTCACAACCCTCCGGTGGCCAAAACGTGTGTCCAAACAGTGACCCGGTCACAGGGCGCGCGAAACCTGTATTGGAATGGAGACCCCGATGAGCGATTTGAACCCGACTTCGTCCGAGCAGAACAACCGGCGCCCCACACCACGTTCGGGACGCCATCGCGCGTTGATCGCGGGCCTCTTGGCCACGACCATGCTGTCGAGCGGCTTTGCGCTGCATGCCTGGTCGGCGGAGGGCGCCGCCCCCACCACCACCGCAGGCAACGGTGCGCCGATCACCTCCGCGCCCGTCGCGCCCAACCAGTTCAGCGACGAAGGTTTCGCACCGCTGATCGAAAAGGTGCGGCCGGCCGTCGTCAACATCGCGACGACCGAGAAGCCGGAGAAGACGCAGCAGATGCAGATGCCCGACTTCCCGCCCGATTCGCCGATGGGCCAGATGTTCAAACACTTCTTCGAACAGCAGCAGCGCGGCAATGCCGAGCGTCATGCCCTGGGCTCGGGCTTCATTATCGATGCCGACGGCACGATCGTGACCAACAATCACGTCATCAAAGGCGCCAAGAAGATCATGGTGACCCTGGAGGATGGCACGTCTTTTCCTGCCACCGTGAAGGGCCATGACGACAAGACCGACATCGCTGTGCTCAAGATCGACGCGAAGAAAACCCTGCCCTTCGTCAAATTCGGCGATTCGGATCAGGCCAAGGTCGGCAACTGGGTCGTTGCCGTGGGCAACCCCTTCGGTCTTGGCGGCACCGTCACCGCGGGCATCGTCTCGGCCCATGGCCGCGACTTGAATTCCGGTCCCTATGACAACTTCATCCAGATCGATGCACCGATCAATCCGGGCAACTCGGGTGGCCCGCTGTTCAACCAGCACGGCCAGGTGATCGGCATCGACAGCGCGATCTATTCGCCCAACGGCGGCAGCGTCGGCATCGGCTTCGCCATCCCGTCGAACTTGGTCCAGAATGTGGTGGCACAGCTCCGCGAACACGGCGAGGTCGAACGCGGCTGGCTGGGCGTGCAGATGCAACCTCTCACCGAGCCGCTGGCCAAGGCGATGGGTCGCAGCAATGCGACCGGCGTGCTGGTCAACCAGGTGATGGACGACTCTCCGGCCAAGAAGGCCGGCCTGCAGCAAGGCGATCTGATCACCGGCTTCAACGGCAAGACGATCAAAGACCCGCGCGACATGGCGATGGCCGTGGCCGACACCTCCGCCGGCAAGACCGTGCCGATGACGATCGTCCGGGACGGGCATGACAAGACCGTCGACGTCACGATCGAGAAACTGAAACCGCAGCAGGTGGCGTCGGAGGACAAGGAGGGCGAAGGGCCGATCGGCCTGTCGCTGGCCGCCCTCTCGTCGGACAACCGCGAGCAGCTCGGCCTCGACGAGTCGGTGCAGGGTGTCGTCGTGGCGAAAGTCACGCCCGACAGCCGGGCCGCGGAAAGCGGCATCCAGGCGGGCGATGTGATCGAGAAGATCGGCAACGACGCGGTCCACAGTCCGCAACAGGCCGTCAAGCTGATCAAGGCCGCCGAACAGAGCAAGAAGGAGGCGGTGCCGCTGCTGGTCATGCGCGACGGCACCACCTATTATCTGGCGCTGCAGCTGACCGAGAGCTGAGCCGAACCGGAGGACCGATCAAACGGATGCCGGGGCGGCCGCAAACCGCCCCGGCTGCGTTTCGGTAGCAGCCCATGCAGGCTCTGATGAAATTTCTGCTGGTCGAGGACAATGCCCGCGTCGCCGATTTCGTCGCCAAAGGTCTGGGCGAAGCGGGGCACACCGTCGACCGCGCCGACAACGGACGGGACGGATTGTTCCTGGCCTCGTCGGAACGCTATGACGCGATGATCCTCGACCGGATGCTGCCCGGCGGGATCGACGGGCTGGGCATCATCGAGGCCTTGCGCCGCACCGGCAATCACACGCCGATCCTGATCCTGAGCGCGCTATCGGATGTCGACGAGCGCATCCGCGGGTTGCGCGCAGGCGGCGACGACTATCTCGCCAAGCCCTTCGCTTTCGGCGAGCTGATGGCGCGGCTCGACGCGCTGGTCCGCCGCACCCAGGGCGCGGGCGAGCAACAGAAGACGCAGCTCACCGTCGACGACCTGCGCATGGACCTGCTGGCGCGCAAGGTGGTGCGCGGCGAACGTCCGATCCAGCTGCAGCCGCGCGAGTTCAAACTGCTCGAATTCCTGAT
>CAZNZI010000141.1:0-2573 GCA_964577475.1 uncultured Rhodospirillaceae bacterium | reverse complement strand
CGCGCCCTATAAGCGCGGCAGCGCCTTCCTGCGCGAGGAACACCATGCCTGACGAGGGCATTCTTCCCGACTGGCAGCGGCAGGCGCGCACCGGCGTAGCCGAGGCCGTGCTCTGCGCCAGTAAATCATCCGACCAGATCGCGCGCATCCTGGCACTGGCCGAGGAACGCCGCCAATCACTGCTGCTGACGCGGCTGAGCGAAGACCGCTTCGCGGCGCTCGGCCCGCGCTGGCGGCAGGATCTCGACTTCGATTCTGTGTCCCAGACGGCGATTCTCGATCATGGCCTGCCGCCATCGGTTACGACCGGCGTCGGCATCGTCTGCGCCGGCACCTCCGACATGCCCGCCGCCACCGAAGCGCAGCGCACGCTCCGCTTCCACGGCATCGATGCCCCGCTGATCGGCGATGTCGGCGTCGCCGGCCTGTGGCGCCTGCTCGACCGGATCGACGAAATCAAGTCCTGGCAGATCGTCATCGTGGCCGCCGGGATGGAGGGGGCGCTGTTCAGCGTCGTCGCCGGACAGGTCCCCGGTCTGGTGATCGCGATCCCGACCTCGGTCGGTTATGGCGTCGCGGCCGGCGGCGCAGCGGCGCTGCACAGTGCACTCGCCACCTGCGCGCCCGGTGTGGTGGTTGTCAATATCGACAATGGGTTCGGCGCGGCCTGCGCCGCGATCAAGGTGCTGTCGAAGTAGGAATCTTGGCGATTGCCGCTTCCAGAGCCGCTGCGGCCGCCGCAACATCCTTCATCCCGAGATTGCCCGCCAGGCCCTTCAGCGTGTGGGCCAGCCTGCCGATCTCATCCATATTGCCCTCGCGCTGCAAGCGGTCGAGATCGCGGCCGGTGCCGGCGTAGAGCTGGTGGAAGTCGCCCAGCAGTTCGGAATAGAGACTCGCATTGCCGCCGCAGCGGCTGAGCCCGTCGGCCATGTCGATGCCCGGCAGCGCCTCGGGTAACGCGGCCGAACCCGTTTCCGCAGGGCGTGCGACAAAAGAGCCCCGCTCCGCCGCGGCCTTCAGCTTGGCCGGACCGATCCAATAAGTGAGGCGGTTGATCAGCAGTTCGGGATCGACCGGTTTCGGAACGTGATCCTGCATGCCGGCCGCGATGCAGCGCAGCCGTTCCTCGCGCATCGCATGGGCCGTCATCGCGATCAGCGGCAGATCGCCACCATCGGGGAGCGCGCGGATACGGCGCGTGGTCTCGAACCCATCCATTTCGGGCATCTGCAGATCGACCAGCGCCGCATCGAAATAGCGCGGCGGATGAGCGTCGAGGATTTCGAGGGCGCGGCGGCCATTGTCGGCGGTCAGGACTTCCGCGCCGTCCTGAGCCAGCAGTTCCTGGGCGAGCTGCTGGTTGATCGGATTGTCCTCGACAAGCAGAAGCCGCACGCCGGGCAGGCGCGGTGCGATCGTGCCGCGTTCCGACGCGACGAGCCGACGCGACGGCGCCCCGATCGCTCCCGGTTCCCGTGCCGCGGCGACCGCGAGTTCGGCCAGGAAATGGAATGTCGTGCCGACACCCGGTTTGCTTTCCAGCCAGATGCGGCCATTCATCATCTTCACCAGGCGCTGGCTGATGACCAACCCCAGGCCGGTACCGCCGAAACGCCGCGTGGTGGAGGGATCGGCCTGGGTAAAGGCCTGGAACAGCCGCGTCGCCTGGTCCTCGGTCAGCCCAATGCCGGTATCGCGCATGGCGAAGTGCAGCGTGACCGCGTTCGCCGTGCGCGTTTCCAGGGCGACGCGCAACGCCACCTCGCCGGCCGTCGTGAACTTGACCGCGTTGCCGCCGAGATTGAGCAGCACCTGACCCAGCCGCAGCGGATCGCCCATCAGCGACTCGGGCACATCCGGCGCCACGGTCACCGAGAGTTTCAGGCCCTTGGCTTCCGCCAGCGGTCCGATCTGGCTGAAGAACGCATCGACCACATCGGCCAACCGGAATGGGATGCGCTCGATGTCCAGATGGCCGGCCTCGATCTTGGAGAAATCGAGCACATCGTTGACCACGCGCGAGAGGCCCTGCGTGGCGCTGCGCACCTTTTCGAGGTAGTCCGTCTGCTTCGCGGTCAAGTCGGTACGCAGGGCCAGCGCCGTGAAGCCGGTGATCGCGTTGATCGGCGTACGGATCTCGTGGCTCATATTGGCCAGGAACTCGCTCTTGGCCTGGGTTGCCGCCTCGGCGCGGTCTTTCGCCTGCCGCACCTCGTCGAGCAAGGTCTGTACGCGCAGCCATCCGACGAGCCCGATCAGGATGGCGAGCGTCACGCCGCAAGCCGCGAGCAGCACGTTGTCCCACAGATATCCCGTGATTCGCGCGGCGGCCATCCAGGCCAGGCCCGTCACGATCATGACCGGATAGCGCTCGAGCTTCACGCCGCCATAGGCGCGCTCCATGCCGTCGATCGGGCTGATCTGCCATTGCACCTCCGGCGGCGGCAGCGGAGGCGGAAGCGATCCCGCCGTGGGCAGAATCGGCGGCTTGGGGTGAGAGAGCTCCGCCGGAAGCAGCGTGATCGGCGGCAGCACATTTTCATAGGACGGCATCGGCGTTCCGACGGCGA
>CAZNZI010000140.1:0-7676 GCA_964577475.1 uncultured Rhodospirillaceae bacterium | reverse complement strand
ACGCCGAAGCCCATGCGCGATTCCGTCGCGACCAAGGTCTGCCGCCTGACGCGCTGGTGATGGGCAACCTGTCTCGTCACGACCCGTGGAAGGACCACCCTACCCTGCTGGCCGCCTTCGCCCGGGTGCAGGCACCAGTACGGCTCTTGCTGGTTGGCGACGGAATCGAGCCTGGCGCCCCAGCCCTCGACGGGGAGATCGCCGCGGCCGGCGCCGATCCGGCGCGTATCATCCGGATCGGCCGTCGCGGCGACGTGGCGCCTTTGCACGCGGCTCAGGACTTGGCGGTGCTGTCCTCCGTCAGTGAAGGCTTCCCCAACGTGATCGCAGAGGCGATGGCCTGCGGTGTGCCCGTGGTTGGCACGACGGTCGGCGACGCGCCTCTGATCGTCGGCGATTGTGCGGAACTGGTGCCGCCACGCGATCCGATCAACCTGGCCGCCGCCATCGATCGGTTTTTTGCCCGTGATGTCGCAGCACGCGCCCAACTCGGCCGCGACGCTCGCGCACGGATTGAAACGCGCTTCTCGATCCCGACCATGGTGGAGGCATACCGGCGCCTGTACCAAGACGTCTTGACGCGCCGCGCCGGATCGCGGAACTAGACACTATGTGCGGCATCGCGGGCATGTTCGATCGGGCGGCGCGGACAGACGAAGCGCGGCTTCAGTCCTTCGGCAAGACCATGGGCGATGCCTTGGCCCATCGTGGCCCCGACGACGACGGGGTCTGGAGCGATCCGGCCGTAGGCATCGCGCTTGCCTTTCGCCGCCTCGCCATCCGCGACCTCTCGCCGACCGGCCACCAGCCGATGGTTTCGGCTTCGGGCCGCTTTGTGATCGCGTTCAACGGCGAGATCTACAGCCACACCGAGATCGCCAAGGATCTGGCGGCGCGCGGTGTCACGTTCCGCGGCCATTCCGACACCGAGGTGATGCTCGAATCCTTCGCCCAATTCGGCGTGCAGGCGACCGTCGAGCGGCTGATCGGCATGTTCGCGATCGCGCTGTGGGACCGCGAGGAGCGCGCGCTCACGCTGATTCGCGACCGGCTGGGCATCAAGCCGGTCTATTGGGCCCAGTTCGGCGACCTGATCCTGTGGGGATCGGAATTGAAGGCTTTGCGTACGCATCCCGGCTTCCAGGCCGAGGTTGACCGCAACGCCGTTGCCGGCTATCTGCGCCATGCCTATGTGCCCGGGCCGCTCGGCATCTACCGGAATGTCCATAAGCTGCCGCCGGGCACCATGCTTACGATCCGGCCGGGCGGCGAGCCCAAGCTCGAAGCCTATTGGGACGCGCGGACGATCGTCGCCCAGGCCGTGCGCCAGCGCTCTGACTGGACTGACATCGAGGCGACCGACCAGCTTGAGTCCCTGTTGAAGGATGCGATCGGCCGTCGCCTGATTGCCGATGTGCCGCTGGGCGCGTTCCTGTCGGGCGGGATCGACTCTTCGACCGTGGTCGCCCTGATGCAGACCCAGAGTACCCGCCCGGTCCAGACCTATACGATCGGCTTTCGCGACCGGGGCTTCGATGAAGCCCAGGACGCGAAAGCGGTCGCGGCCCATCTGCACACCGACCATACCGAGCTCTATGTCGAGCCGGAGCACGCGCGCGAGATCATTCCGCGCTTGGCCGATATCTATGACGAACCCTTCGCCGATTCGTCGCAGATCCCGACCTTCCTCGTCTCGGAGATGACGCGGCGGCACGTGACCGTGGCTCTGTCAGGCGATGGCGGCGACGAATTGTTCGCGGGCTATAACCGCTACACGACCGGCCGGAATATCTGGGGCAAGCTGCAGCGCATTCCCGGCCCGTTGCGCTCCCTCGCGGCCTGCGCCGTTCACACGATTGCGCCGGAGACCTGGGACCGCCTGACCTCGCCCCTGCCTCGCCGCTGGGGTGACATTCTGTCCGGCCGCCGCCTCCACAAGGCCGCCGACACGATGGGTTCGCGCGATGCGGATTCGTTCTACCGCGCCCTGGTCACCCAATGGGAGCGGCCTGACGCGATGGTGCCCAACGGCCACGAACCTCACGGCGTGTTGTGGGATGCGGGGGTCCGGAATGACGTGCCGGACTTCGTGGAACGGATGCAATTCCTCGACCTTGTCACCTATCTGCCCGATGACATCCTGACCAAAGTCGACCGCGCCAGTATGGACGTGGCGCTCGAAGTACGTGTGCCCCTGCTCGACCACCGGATCGTCGACTTCGCCTTCCGTCTGCCGCCTCATCTCAAACTGCGCGACGGCAAGGGTAAGTGGCTGCTCCGCCAGGTCCTCTATCGGCACGTGCCACCGGCTCTGGTCGAACGGCCGAAAATGGGGTTCGGCGTGCCGTTGGCGACATGGTTGCGCGGGCCTCTGCGCGATTGGGCCGAGGATTTGCTCGATGCGCGGAAACTGACGGAGGGCGGATTGGTCGACCCTGTGCCGGTGCGCCGGGCTTGGGCAGCGTTGCAGGCCGGTGGCCGCGGGCTCGAATACCCGGTGTGGACCGTGCTGATGCTGGAAGCCTGGCGACGGCGATGGGCTTAGATCGTTTCAGGTCTATGCCGAATCAGAATTCGTTTCTTTATGCCGAGGGAAAAGCAGCCGCTCAAAAAACGGTGTCCGCACCCTTGAACAGGTCCGCATGGACAATCTATGCCGTGGCGAAGCCCCATAACAGATAGTTTCCTTCCCGCATGACCTCTCTCCCCTGTCGTAGCTTCAATTCGGGAAGCGTCACGTAAGTCTCGTCGACAATCATGTGAGTCAGGCCATAGACCGATACGAAATGCTCGATAGGCTTCTGAAATACAGGAACCATCGGCTCAGCATCTTTCAGGCCGAGGCTATGGGTGCCCCACAGAACCTGGCGGCGGGTTCGGTACGCGGTCAACTCGCTAAGATGAAACGGCAGACATAGAATTCTCGCACCATCGATGGTCGAGATCCGGTCGAGGATGACCGACAATGCGGGTGTCAGCTGTCCTATGACGCTCGGTTTCTTGCTGTGCATGGATTGCCAGACACGAATATAGGCCCAGGCCGTCCACAAGGTGCAAAATGCCTCGATTATTCCAAAGAGCAATCCGTTGAGCCGAAGCGGCGCCGCCGCCATGAGAACAAGGGACGGAACCAAGGCATATTTGAAATACTTGTTCCCCTCGCCGAAGCTCCGCAACGGTTTGAGGACGTAGGTCGCTATACCCCATAGATAGGTGCCGACTGTTGCACCTAACGCGAATTGCTCAAGCGTCGATAGCTCGGTCCATACCGCGGCCATAAATGGCACCAGAATGATAAACGCATTGTAGTCGAGGATCTTTCCGATCCGTGTCAGCAGCCAACGCAGATCGTGACGCCGGTAATAGTCCCCCGCCCCCCCCGTTGAGTTGCCGTAGATCTGAGACTGGCGGATGGGATGCGCCCCAAGTCGCGGCCAATTGCGGCTCCAGAATGCGACGATATCCCAGTGGGCCTGCAGAATATCGGCAAAAACTGAAGGGGCGACCGTATAGGCAATGGCGTAGGCGGCGGGAATATAGATCAGCCATCTCGGTTCCTGAAATACGATGGCAAACACAGGCGTCACGAACCAAAGGAGTTGGGCGGATAGCTTATGGGTGTACAGCAGGATGGTCGCGCAAACGATACCGAGGATCAGAGCCGTCGTATTTCCCTGTACTCCGAGATAGGCAACGACCAAAAAAATATTGGTGATCGCCAGAGCCAGGGAGCGGCTGGTCAAGGCACTGAACTCATTGGTCAGGGATGCGTTGGCTGAATAGGTGACGCCGGCGACAGTTGCCCAGGCGATTCCATATTGGGATCCCACCCAGCCAACCAGAATTACGAGAGAAACGATCTCGATGACGGCATTGAACGTCCAGTGATAGCGCTTGACCCATCTATCGGGAATCATGCCGAGAAGCATGGCGGTGACCGGCGGATACCCCTGCCTTTGCGGCTCGAGCAAATAGTATGGTGGCAAAACGATCGGCAAACGCCGTCGCGCCCTGAACGCTTCAGCGGCCTGTAGAAAGTAAAACGCATCGCAACCGCGATCGCGCATGTTCCAAATGGGCGAAAGGCGGAGAACGAGATGCAAGGCCGATAACACGATGGCCGCCGCCATGATTTGGACTTCTATCGTCATTTAAGGCCCTTCACACCCTAGGTCTTATGAATAATTTCAAATGGAATCGTTACTCTGGAGCCTCCAGAAATCACCGAAGCGCGTTCCCCCTTTAATCAACGCATCCCAGCTTCCCGACTCCACGACCTTGCCCTCCTCGAGCAGGTAGAGGATATCGGCGCCCCGCATTGTCGATAGGCGGTGGGCGACCATCACGATCGTGATCTGCCCTCGCAGGTCTTCTATCGCTTCGTACACCATTTTCTCGGATTCCGAGTCGAGCGCACTTGTCGCTTCGTCGAGCACCAACAATCGAACCGGCCCCAACAGAGCCCGAGCCAAGCCGATACGCTGCCGTTGCCCCCCCGACAACCGTACGCCGCGTTCGCCAACTTCGGTATCCAGTCCCTGTGGCAAGGCTTGAACGAACTCCCATGCGTGGGCGCGGCGAAGAGCGCGTTCGATCTCGGCGTCCCCTGCTTCCGGATGTGCCCACGCGACATTGTCGCGCACAGAGGTATTGAACAGGAATGTCTCTTGGGCGACGTAGCCGACGGCGCGCCGCCAGGAATCCAGTGCAAGCCGACTCAGGCTTTCCCCTTCGATCTCAATGGTGCCCTCGTCAACGGAGGCCAGCCCGAGGATGCAATCTACCAACGTGGACTTTCCCGCTCCTGACGGGCCCGCGATACCGATCATACTGCTCGCCGGCAATGTGAGCGTTACTCCGTCCAGGGCGACTTTACCGTCGTAGCGGATGGATACGTCGCTCAGATTGATCGACACGCCGCCGGTTCCCTTAGGTAGAGGATCGCCTTTTTGCGACCTTGAACCTTCAGCATCCTCACTCGCCGCGCGGTAGAGGGTCTGAACCGCGTCGAATGCGGAGCGGAAAGATTGAAAGGTCTGTGCGCTTTGCTGGATCTGTGACAAGCGCTGATAGACCCGCAGGAAGAGGTAGATCGATAGGACAATTGAACCGAAGTCCAATTTGAATTCGGAAACGCCGATTCCAAGGCAGAGGGCAAGCAGCGTAATTGCCACCAATTCGTATATCGACCGGATAACGTTGGTGTGAAATGTACTCGCGACGAAAAGCGGCGCGTAATGACGAGCGGCGCCCTGGAACATCTCGTCGGCGCGGCGCTCGGATGCCGTCGATTTGATCAACTTGGCGCCTGAAAAGAATTCGATCACCATCGATTGCAAATCGTCGGCCAGCGCCCTGGTCTTGATTCCGGTACGAAGGCCGCGGCGCAGGATGGGGCTGGTTACCAGAAACATGACTGCGCCAAATGCCATAGTGATTAGAGCAACCTGCCAGGCGGCCGTAAAAGTCAGCACCAAATAAACCGCGACTATAATAAACGAATCAAAGATACGGGCCGCTTCGTGGACGAGCTGCGCTACGTTGCGGGTCTCCTCAATAATGGTGTTCGCGATCTGGCCCGACTTTCGCTTCGTAAAGAAGTGCCATCGCGCGTCGAAGACCTGCTTGAACAACCGCTCTCGCCATGAGGTCAGATAGCGGCTTTTGCAATTGGCCAAAAGCCAAGATGCCAAGATGTATGCGGCGTGTTGGCAGAAGACCGCAGCCACGATCACGAGTAGCAGGCTGGTCAGAGATTGGTCGAGACCAACCGCATTCAACCCTGCAGACATCCAGCGTCCTAACATGCCGCTTTGGGTGCCTTGCGCATTGGAAACGTGGCTTAGTACGGGCAGCAGCAACGCAAGGCCGACGCCCTCGAGCAAGTCGCTGACCACCATCGTGATCGCAACCAACGGAGCGCGCCATTTGAGCTGACCGTAGCAATCGGCTGCCAACCTCCTCAGCATAGGAAATAGCGTCGTCATGCCGATGGACCATATGAGGCAGGGCGATTGCCGAATAGCGGCGGCGCTTTACAGACTGTGGCGGAGGTTAGAGTGAACTTCATAGGTGAGACGACTGCTTAACGACGGTTGTGTGCTGACGAAGCTCATCAATCAGGACAATCTTGGTCCCGCTCATTCTTCGATCCCCTGCAAGCCTTGCCGCGATCTTCCGTCCAAAAGAGTGCGACATGATCCATAGCTCGTCGACAGGGTCGGCTAGAAGCTGAGCCTGACTCTCGACCGGAGAGGAAAACGGTGGGAAGTATCTTCCTTGAATTTCCTTGTCGTCGTCGAAGAAGCGCACACTGGCTCCTGGCTCCAGCCACATCAAAGCTCGCCCCGGTACATAGATGCCCACCGAACCACCGTCCGCAGCCCGCTTCTCCAAATACTTGCGTATCTGGCGCCGGAGCGCAGTCGCCTTCTCACCAAACGATCTGCCTAATTGGATACCGGAAGCTAAGTCGCCAACCGGTACATCTTCAGATGGCTCGGCGAGAGCGTATATGCCGCTTCCATATCCGGCCGCAGCGATCCTCGTTACGGCGAAGCCTGCGCGCGCCAGGACCGCCGTCAAAGATGCCGGCGTAAAGTAGCTCCAATGCTGATGGAGAAGCATGCCAGGGTCGCCCTGCGCCACATAGACCGAGCAGTCTGGAACAACAAATATCGCATTTCCGCCAGGATTGAGCTGAGATTTGACGTGATCGAGGAATGCGTAGGGCTCCTCGATGTGCTCCAGCAAGGCATGACCGATGATGAGATCAAACGACTCCTTGACCTGGGAACTCGGAAAAATATCTTCCACGACGCGAACGCCATACTCCCGCCAATAGCGGGCATTCGCGTGGCCGGGTTCGATTCCCAGCACTGTGGCTCCCTCGTCCTTCAGTAATTTTAGCAAGTATCCTCTGCCGGCACCGATCTCGAGCACCGAACAGCCTGCAAGTGAAGAGACGCTCTGGACAAATTTGTAGAAGTCATCCGCATAAGCACTGCCCGCAGTTGTTTCATCCAATGCCGTGCCCAGCAGAGACCCCTGATCGTAAGCAAGTGTCAGGAATTTCCGGACCTCCTCGTTGCCGATCTGGCGAATAAGTCCGGTGTGGGAATCGAGGCCTAGATGAAGGGGCAACTGATCGGGAAACGGAGCAGGATTGTGGGCGTTGTCACTTAAGCCGATTGTGAACGGAACAGCATCGAGCTGGGCCAACGGTTCAACGGACAGCAGCGCTTGCGTATGAGTTGATATCGCCTTCACAACTCACCTTTCATACGCAGATGCGTCAGTTCGGCTTCGAGCTCGCGCTGGGGCTTCCACGCAAGCAAACTGGCCGCTTTTTCGATGCTGTAATTGGCCGTCTGCCCATCGAGGGGGTCTTCGCGTGCAATCGTCTCGATCGATCCTGTACCCATCACGCGAACGACCATTGCGCCCAGAGCCTGCATGGTGATCGGCCGGCCGCTCGCGATGTTGAATATCCCGGTTGCCTCGGCTCGAAGCGTAGAAGCCGCCGCCTCGGCTATGTCGGTAACGGAAACGAAGTCCTGCTCCCGGGTGCCGCTACCCCAAATTTGAATGGGCTCTCGGCGGCGGACTCGATCTATGAACCGTGGCAGGACGAGTGTTGGACTCATGCCGGGACCGACCGGTCCTGAAATGCGCAG
>CAZNZI010000139.1:0-8409 GCA_964577475.1 uncultured Rhodospirillaceae bacterium | reverse complement strand
ACCCCTGCCGCGCCATCGTTCTTACCGGTGCCGGCAAGAACTTCTCGTCCGGCGGTGACGTCACGACATTTGCCGTAGGGTCGCTCCTCGAAGCGCGCGCGCAACAAAGCAAAGCCGTGCGGACCGTGAGCCTGCTCGCCTATGGGCCCAAGCCGGTCATGGCGGCGGTCGAGGGATATTGCTTCGGCATGGCGATGGGCTACGCGATGGCGTCGGATTACGTCGTTGCCAGCAAGAGTGCCAAGTTTTGCGTTCGCGCGCCCAAGATCGGATTGACGGCGCAGGAACACGGCCTGGTTTTCTCGGTGCCGCGGCGTGTCGGTTGGGCCAAGGCGCGGAGCATTTTGATGCTGGCCCCGGTCATCGATGGCGAGGAGGCGGCACGGATCGGGCTTGCCGATGAGTTGGCCGAAGAGGGACAAGCGCTTGCGGCCGCCGTCACCAAGGCCAAGGAGTTCGCCGCATTGGCGCCGACCTCCTTCGCGTTGACCAAGACTGCGTTGGCGCAGGGGTTTGACGAGGCGCTGAAGATGGAAGTCGATCATCAGGCCGGCGTTTTGTTGACCGCGGATTTCCGGGAAGGTGCGCAGGCTTTCGCGCAAAAGCGGCCGCCGCGGTTCGTGGGAAAGTAGTCCGCTCTCGGAAATCGGGGGCGTGGGCGGGTCCATGCGCAAAGCATTCGAAGGTGTCAGAGTCTATGATGCGGGCCAGGGTGTGTCGGCCCCGCACGCGACGATGTTGCTTGCGCTCCATGGCGCTGATGTCATCAAGGTCGAGCCACTTGAAGGCGATTGGGGCCGTACGCTCGGCCAGGCGGCAGGGGATCAGACACCGCAGTCCTTCGCGTTCAATCGCGCCAAACGGTCGATCGCGCTCGATATCAAAACGCCCAAAGGCCGCGAGATCGCGCACGAATTGGCACGGCGTGCCGACATCTTCGTCGAGAATTTCCGCCCTGGCGTCGTCAAGCGCCTGGGTCTCGATTACGATACGCTCAAAGGTCTCAACGAGCAGATCATCTATGCGTCCTTGTCCGGCTTCGGCCAGACGGGGCCGTTCAGCGACCGCGCGACAGTCGATATCCTAGTCCAGGCATTCTCAGGCCTGATGTGGGCCAACCGGACTCCCGACGGCAAGCCGCGCCGTACCAGCGTGATCATCGTTGACATCGTCGCCGGCCTCTACTTGTTCCAGGCATTGAGCGCGGCTTTCCTGCGCAAGCTGCGATTTGGCGAAGGCAGTTTCATCGATGTCGGCATGATGCAGTCGGCTGCCGCGTTCCAGGCATCGAAGATTATCGAAGTCAACTATGCAGGGGGTGATCCACCGACCCTCTACGTGCCGACGGAGGTCTTTGAGTCGGCCGATGGCCACATCGTCGTGACGGCGATGCGCGACAAGCAATTCGCTACGATCTGCGAGGCCATCGGCCGCGCGGACTTGCTGACCGATAGCCGCTTTCTGACCCGGGAACTTCGCTCCCAGAATAGTGTCGCCGCGCTTGCGCAGATCCAGGATGCTTTGCGGAAGCGGACCACCGACGAGTGGTTGGCGCGCTTCGCCGCGGCGGGCGTGATGGCGGAGAGAGTGTTCACCTACGAGGATTGGGTGAAGAACAAAGATGTCCAGCTCATGCGCGCCTTCGACTGGGTGGACGACCCCGGACTCGGCAACATCCCCGTTGCCAACATCCCCGGCTTGCCATTGATCGGGGACGATGCGGCTGCCGCCCGCGCGCCACATGTGGGCGAGCATACCAGGGACATTCTTGCCGAACTCGATTTCGACGCGAAAACGATCGAGCAACTAATTCGCGACAAGGTTGTCGCTGCGTCCTAGGCGCAGACGAGGGCGCTCAGAACCGGATCAGGACGACACCGGCAATCAATACGGCAGCGCCGATCGCACGCTGCAGGTCCGCCGGATGCTGTGGCAGGCCGAAAAGTCCGTAGTGGTCGATGACGATCGAAAGAATCATCTGTCCCGCCACAATCAAGGCAAAGTAAGTCGCTGCGCCCAGCCGGGGGATGAGGACGATCGAGAGACCGATGAAGATCGATCCGAAGAAGCCGCCGGTCCACCCCCACCAACTGATGCGTGACAATACGACTGAGGTCGGCAGGGGATCGCGGAACGCAATCGCGAAGATCAGCATGCAGGCGGTGCCGACAAAATAGCTGATCACGCCGGCCCACGCCGCTGAGCCAATCATGCCGCGCAAGCCCGCGTTCACAACTTGTTGGGCGGCGGAACTCACGCCCGAGCCGACGGCGGCCAACATGAGGGTGAGAAGGGTCAGAAGCTGCATCGGTGAATCTCGGTCAGAGGAGAGAAAAGGCCCAGCTCGCTGAGGCGACGCCGGGCCGAGTTGCGCGCCCAGGGGCGGCGCAGTCGCTGGGGAGGTCAGCGATTATGCGGCGATCGGTAATTCACTGACGGAAGAGGGGATGAGGCCGAGCCAATCCTCATGGTCCTCGACTCTTTAGGCACGCCGATCAGCATGGTCCGGTCCTCCCATTGACGTCGCCTACTACGTTACATCCCACCCAGGCACAGGAATTTCATTTCGACGTATTCCTCAATGCCATATCGCGAGCCCTCGCGGCCGATGCCCGACTGCTTCACGCCGCCGAACGGCGCGGCTTCGGCCGAGATCAAACCGGTGTTGATGCCGACCATCCCGTATTCCAATTTTTCCGCCGTGCGCCAGACCCGGCGGATATCGCCGCCATAGAAATAGCTGGCGAGGCCGAACTCGGTATCGTTGGCGAGCGCGATCGCTTCTTCGTCGCGGTCGAACCGGATGATCGGGGCAACCGGGCCGAAGGTCTCTTCGTGGACGATCGCCATCTGCGGGTTGACGTCGGTGAGGACCGTCGGTTCGAAGAACGAGCCGCCGAGCTTGTGCCGCCTGCCGCCGATCGCAACCTTGGCGCCCTTGGACGCCGCGTCGCTGACATGGTGTTCGACCTTCTCGACGGCCTTCATGTCGATCAAAGGCCCTTGGGTCGTTCCGGCCTCGAGCCCGTTGCCGACCTTCAGCTCGCGGACGGCTTCGATCAGCTTCTTGGTGAACTTGTCATAGACCGGTGACTGTACGAGCAGCCGGTTGGCGCACACGCAGGTCTGGCCGGTATTGCGGTATTTCGAGGCGAGCGCGCCATCGACCGCCGCATCGATATCCGCGTCGTCGAATACGATGAAGGGCGCATTGCCGCCCAGTTCGAGCGACACTTTCTTGATGGTGCTTGCGCATTGGGCCATAAGCATCCGCCCGATCTCCGTCGAGCCGGTGAATGAGAGCTTCCGCACCGTCGGGCTGGAGGTCATCTCATCGCCGACCTCGCCGGCCGAGCCCGTCACGACGCTCAGAATTCCCTTGGGGACGCCGGCGCGTTCGGCGAGAACGGCCATCGCCAGCGCAGAGAAGGGTGTCTGGCTGGCCGGCTTCACGACCATAGCGCAGCCGGCGGCGAGTGCCGGGCCGGCCTTCCGCGTGATCATGCCGGCGGGAAAGTTCCAGGGTGTGATCGCGGCGGTGACGCCGATCGGCTGTTTGATAACGACGATCCGCTTGTCGGGTGCATGGCCCGGAATCACGTCGCCATAGACGCGCTTGGCTTCTTCACCGAACCATTCCAGGAACGAAGCGGCATAAGTGATTTCGTTCTTCGCCTCGGTGAGCGGCTTCCCCTGTTCCGAGGTCAGGATGATCGCCAGATCTTCCTGGTTGGCCATCATCAGCTCGGCCCACCGGCGCATCACCAATGCGCGTTCCTTGGCGGTCTTGGCCTGCCAACCGGGAAGCGCAGTGGCGGCCGCATCGATCGCCCGTCGCGTCTCTTCGGCACCGAAACGCGGCACGAAGCCCAATTGTTCTCCCGTCGCCGGATTGTTGACGGCAATGCGCTTGCCCTCGGGCGCGCTGACCCAGCTGCCGTCGATGTAGCAGTCCTGCCGGAAGAGGGAAGAGTCTGTCAGCTTCATCTCAGGCCTCGCCACGAATGATTGCATTGACGTCCTTGGCCCGTTCGAGATGGACCATGTGACCGGTGTTCTCGAAAATCTGCGTCGGAACCGACGCGCTCAGCGCCTTGGCATCGGCAACCGGTATGATCTTGTCCTCCGCGCCCCATACGATCTGGAGCGGGACTCCGGTCGTCGTCAGTTGCGGCATGAGCGACACGACCTGATGCCCATTGGCCGCAGCCATGTCCTTGATCGCGGTGAGGGCGACGGGAACGCCATCGAGCCGTTTGAACTTGAGCAGCCCCTCGAGCAGATCGCGGGTCACCAGCGCAGGATCGGCAAACAACTGGGTAACGACGGGCTGCAGATCCTTACGGCGTTCGGCTTTGATGAAGCCGTCGAGGTAGGTTTGGTTGATATCGGGCCCTAGCCCGGCCGAAGCGATGAGGACAAGCGATCCGACACTGCTGGGGTCCTGGATGGCCATCAAGCCCGACAGCGCGCCACCCATCGAATGTCCGACCAGCCGCGGCTTTTCCACCGAGATCGCGTTGAGAAAATGCCAGAGCGTCCGGGCCAGATCGGCGAGAGAGCGGAATTTGACTTCCTTTCCAGACGCGCCATGGCCCGGGAGATCGAAGGCGATCACGCGATGCTCATTCTCGAGCGCCGGCCATGTGAACAACCAGTTGTTGAGATCGCCGCCGAAACCATGGATCAACACGACCGGCGGATGCGACGGGTCGCCCAGATCGATGTAATTGATTGGCATCCCGTCGATGGTGATCTGCTTCGGCATAGGACCCGCAGCGGCCTCGGCGCCGTCTCCACTCAGATCGGCAGGAATGGAGTAGCCGGCGACGAAGGCATCGATCTCGCTGTCCGCGACCGATGGCGGTGCAATCACGGCCAGCAGGCCGCCGACCGGGATCACGTCGCCCGGTTGCACCAGCAGGCGGCGCAGAACGCCGCCTGCCGGGCTTTCATGGACATTGGTGATCTTCTCCGTCTCGACATCCACCAGGTCCTGACCGTGCTTGACCGTATCGCCCAATTTGGCATGCCAATCGGTGACCTTGCCTTCGGTCATCGACAGACCCCAACGGGGCATCGTCACGGCGGCGATCGAATCCGACATCATCTCTCTCCGTCGCGTCAGACGCTGAAGGCTGCGATTTCGCGGATGCCGTCCGCGATGAGCGCGGCGGATGGGACGTAGAGGTCCTCCAATGCGGGCGAGAAGGGAACCGGCGTGTGAGGCGGGCTAATGCGCTTGATGGGCGCCTTCAAATCCGTGAAGGCGCGCTCGGCCACCAGTGCCGAGATATCCGCCGCCATATTGCAGCGGGGATAGGACTCGTCAACGATGACCAGCCGGCCGGTCTCGGCAACGCTTTCAAGGATCGTGTCCTCGTCGAGCGGCGAGGTCGTACGCGGATCGATGATCGTGCATTCGATCCCGTCCTTCGCTAGGGTCCGTGCCGCTTCCTTGGCCAGTTTCACCATGCGGCCGAAAGCAACCACGGTCACGTCCTCGCCTTCCTCGACAAGGTTCGCCTCGCCGAACGGGATCGTATAGGCCTGATCGGGCACGTCCTCTTCGTCGTCATACATCGCCTTGTGCTCGAAGAAGATGGTGGGATCGTCGTCGCGGATCGCCTGGATGAGCAACCCCTTCGCCTCATAGGGCGAGGAGGGGATGACGACTTTCAGCCCCGGAAAATGCGTGAAGACCGGATACAGGCTTTGGCTGTGCTGGCTGGCGGCGCGCAAGCCGGCACCGTACATGCAGCGGATGACGACGGGCGTCTTGATCTTGCCGCCGAACATATAGCGGAACTTGGCTGCCTGATTGACGATCTGGTCGAGGCAGACGCCGAGAAAGTCGACGAACATAAGCTCGGCGACGGGGCGGAAGCCCGATGTGGCGGCGCCGATCGCCGCGCCGATGAAGGCGCTTTCGCTGATGGGCGTATCGAAGACGCGCTCGCCGCCGTATTTCGTCATCAGGCCCTTAGTGACGCCCATCGGGCCGCCCCAGGTGTCTTGCAATCCGGGCGCGCCAGTGCCGCCAGAAACGTCTTCGCCGATCAGAATTACCCGCGGATCGCGGTCCATCTCGTGACGCAACGCCTCATTGATCGCTTGGCGGAATGATTTCTTGGCCATTGTTCTATGCCCTCAATAGGAAACGTACACGTCGGTCATCAGCGCCGCGCCTTTCGGCATCGCCGCACTCTTCGCAGATTTGGCGGCGGCATCGACAGCCGCACCGATCTCTGCGTCGATCGCGTCGAATTGATCGGCAGGCAGGAGACTGGTCTCAGTGACGCGTGCCCGGAACTGTTTCAGGCAATCGAGGTCGTTACGCATCTGGTCGAGCTCTCCAGGCCCGCGATAACCGGCGGCGTCGCCTTCAAAGTGGCCGTGGTGCCGTCCAGTGATGAGATGGAGGAGACTGGGTCCGCCGCCGCTCCGGGCCCGTTCAATGGCTTGGCCGGCGATCTCATAGACGGCGAAGAAGTCGTGGCCGTCGGCGCGCGCGCCGGTCAGCCCGAAGCCTTTTGCCCGGTCCAACTTGTCACCGCCGACGGCCCAGCTGCTCGGGGTCGCTTCGCCGTACCCGTTGTCTTCGACCACGAAGATCGCAGGCAAGTTCCAGACTTTGGCGAGATTGTAGGACTCGAGCGTGGTCCCCTGATTCGAGGCGCCGTCGCCGAGAAACGCGACGGCCACCTCGCCCTTCTTGCGTAGTTTGGCCGCAAGCGCCGCGCCGCACACCAAAGGTGGTCCACCCCCGACGATACCGTTCGCGCCCATCATCCCCTTGCTGAAGTCGGCGATATGCATCGAGCCGCCTTTGCCGCCGCAGAGCCCGCCTTCTTTGCCGAAGATCTCCTTCATCATCCCTTCGACATCGCAGCCCTTGGCGATGCAATGTCCGTGTCCGCGGTGGGTGCTGGAGATCATGTCGTTGTCGGTGAGGTGCATCGTCACACCCACCGCGCAGGCTTCCTCGCCCGAGTAGAGATGCACGAAGCCGGGGATGATGCCGGTCCCGTACTCCTGCTTAATCTTCTCCTCGAAGGCGCGGATCGTTCGCATGCGGCGATAGGCTTCGGTCAAATCGGCGCGTGATAGCTGAATCCCTGACGGCACGGATTTCTCCCCTCTCTCCAGAGTTCCCCACCGCGCTCGACTTGGAATGATCCGAGATTTCTCAACTCGGATATTTCTGCCCCGCCGGCGCCTGTGTTCTTTCAGCTTGAAAGTGCCCCATATGCGATCTGCGATCGCACTATTGGAGGTCACGATAAGGCGGCCGGAAAAAGCCGACAAGAGAAAAGTGGCTGAGAATTGGGCATAACGGAGCCCTCGGCTGATATCTGTTTTTTTGGACACAACGCGTGCGGTGCGAAAAATTTTCTCGCTTGTGGACTCCGATACGAATCTCCTAAGGTGACCATAAGTGCGATCGCAGATCGCATAGAAGGGCCGAATGGCCACAGCACACGTCCAGGGGGAACTGTGCGGAAGCAACAACACCGGATACGCGAAGCCGCGGCGATGCCGTGGTGCCGATGCAAGGTTTGCCGTCACAGGGTGGGCGCTGGTTGCGCGCGCGGAGGCATTGTTTGTTCCTGACGCGACCGAAAGAGGGATTGAAGTGGAACGCACTGACCGCTGCGGCGGTCAGCGTACGTTTCGGCGGTCTCAACGCGCTCTCCGACGTCAACTTGGAGATTAAGCCGGGCGAAGTGGTTGGCCTCATCGGCCCCAACGGCGCCGGCAAGACCACAATGGTCAACGTGTTGACGGGATTTCAGAAACCCACAACGGGCGAAATCCGGCTGGGTGATCTGCTTCTCGGCGAGATGCCCGCCGCGATGGTTCGCTGGCACGGGGTCTCACGGACATTCCAAGCCGTGCGCCTCTTCCGCGATTTGACGGTCGAGGAGAATGTCGTCGTCGCAGCGATCGGCTTGGGATTCACGGCGAAGCGCGCCCACGCGGAATGCAAGCGCGTCCTTAAATGGATGGGGATCGAGCACCTCGCGGATTCGATTTCCGGGACGCTTCCCTATACAGACCAGCGCCGCATTGCCGTCGCGCGGGCCATCGTCGGCAATCCTGCCTTTGTCCTGCTCGATGAGCCGGCCGCAGGCATGTCGGAGCAGGAGGGCCACGATCTGTCGGTATTGGTGCGCAGTCTCGCCCAGGAGATGGGCGCGGGGGTCCTGGTCATTGAACACAACATCACCCTCGTGCTGAACCTCTGCACGCGCATCTATGTGCTCGATAGCGGCAAGATCATCGAGCACGGTGATCCCGAGGTAATCAAGGCCAGTGCGGCGGTTCGCCATGCCTATATCGGTACCGCGCTCGATGATGTTTCCGGGGAATGGCAGGCGGCCATTCAGGAGACGCATCCATGAAAAG
>CAZNZI010000138.1:0-4844 GCA_964577475.1 uncultured Rhodospirillaceae bacterium | reverse complement strand
TCGGGGCAGTCGCGAAAGCGGCTCCAGAACCACGTGCTGCCCGACCGAAAACCACTGTGCAAAAAGACCGGTCTGCGTACCACGCCCGCGCCCTCGCTTGACGAGGGACGCTAGCAGCCACCACGTGCATGACGATTGGCGGCCGCGTAACGCCGCGTTTCGCCAAATGACGCGGCGAATTGAGACCAGCCCGTTCACGCGCCTTGCCGTTTGGCGTTGGAGTTTCAACAAGCGCGAGTCGTGGCCTTAACGCCGTGCGGTGAGGCGAGGCTTTGGTTAACGCGGAGTTCCGGTCCGGAGAGCGGAACCCGTGTACTTCAAGCCCCGACGCTGTTGGGTGGAACTGTTTCAGCCGCGCGCGTGATACATGACTTCGAAGAGTCGGGCGGGCGCCGGAGCGCGGGGCAGCCCGCGCGCGGCGCCGGTGCGAGGGTCCAGGACCTGGACCGAGACGCTCGGGGGCGCAGGACCGTTCGGAGCCGTCAACACGGCACGATCCCAAAGCCCGGCCGGCATGCCCTGCGCCGTCGCCAACCAGAGATGGACCTCTGGCCGGCCGAAGGTGGCGCTAAGCGCGGCAAAGAACGCACCGGTGAGGAAGCCGAGCGCCGCCTCGGGTTCGCGCCACAGGTAGAAGGTCGCATAACAGGGGTCGGCCGGATCGAGTAGGAACAGCTTGTCGGCCAAGCCCGGCATCCGGTCGAACATCGGCCCCCGTTCGCGTGCCCGCTGGCGGATCGAGTCCGGTGTGTGCGGACCGCTGAGCGGGATCGCGTAGTGCATCGCCAGCATGATCAGGTCTCGACGTAAGAGGCACGGCCGAGGCCGAAGGACCAGTCGTCGCGGTCATTCGGCGACAGCGCGATCACCACGTCCTCGGGCCGCATTCCCGTCTTGGCGACCAGCAGATCGGTCAGCCGTTTGTAGAACTTCTTCTTGGTCTCGGTGTCGCGCCACTTTCCTGCCGTGATGTGGATGAAAACCACGTCGTCAGTGCGGTGGATGCCGAGATAGTCGGGGTCATAGATCAGTTCGCCCGGCTCGAGCTGATGAATGGTCTGGAAGCGGTCGCCCACGGGCGCGTTATAGGCCTCCACCAGCGCCTGATAGACAGCGTCGGCGATGGCACGGACATAGTCCGGCGATTTTCCTTTCAGGAGCGATATCTGGGCGAGCGGCATGGCGGGCCTCCATTGCGTTGGGTACTGGATATGGGCCGCCGAACGTCTCCCGAAAATGCCGAAGTTCGGAACGATCGCTTTCGGAAAACCGAACGGTTAGTTGCCCAGCATGCGCTGCAGGAAGGCGAGGTCGAGCCAGCGGTCGAACTTCCAGCCCACTTGCTTGAAATGGCCGACCTCGACGAAGCCGAAGCGCTTGTGCAGCCTGATGCTGATCTCGTTCGAGGCGTCGATTCCTGCCACCATCGTATGCAGCCCCGCCTTCTGGGCCCGCTCGATCAGCGGTCCCAACAAGGCTGCGCCGATCCCTTTGCCGCGCTGGTCGGGCGCCACATAGATCGAGTTCTCGACCGTGTAGAGATAGGCTGGCCAGGGCCGGAACGGGCCGTAGCTCGCGAACCCAACCACTTTGCCCTCATCGGTCGCCACCAGCACGGGCAGTTTCTGCTCCAGCTTGGCGGCATACCACTTGTCCTGCCCCTCCTGGGTCCGCGCCGTGTAATCGTAGACGGCGGTCGTATTGATCACTGCGTCGTTATAGATCGGCAGAATGGCGGCCATGTCCCCGGCAACCGCATCGCGAATCGCAACCATCATGTCCCCTTTTGCCACGTCTTGACCGATACCGATCTCCCGCCCCTATTCTAGACCAATCGACGCGGCGGCCAACGCCCTTCGACAACCCGGGAGAGACCGTGTCCAAGATCGTCGCCGTCCGCGCCTGCGCCGTCAGCATCCCCCTCGATACGCCGACCGGCTTTGCCACCCGCACAGTGACCGAAAGGCATTATGGCTTGGTCGAGATCGAGGGCGACGACGGGGTCACCGGCATCGGCTTCTGCTATGTCGGCAATCGTGGCGGCAAGCTGTTCGTCGAGGCGGTGCACGGGCTCCTGGCGCCGGTCCTGGTGGGCGAAGACACCCACCGGGTCGAAGGCCTATGGGAGGCGATGTATCAGGAGGTACTGCTGCAAGGCCGTGCCGGCACGGTGATGCGCGGCATCAGCGCAGTCGATATCGCGCTATGGGACCGCAACGCCCGCGCGGCGGGATTGCCGCTCTACAAGTTCCTGGGCGCTGCCAAAGTGGACCGTGTCCCCGCCTATGCCAGCGGCGGCTACTACCTGCCCGGCAAGACACCGAAGATGCTGGGCGAGGAATGCGCGCGCTACGTTGCGCAAGGCTTTAAAGCCGTGAAGATCAAGGTCGGCCGCCTGATCGAGCCGAAGGAGGAAGAGGCTCGCATTGCCGCCGCCCGCAAGGCGATCGGCCCCGATACGATCCTGATGCTGGATGCCAACAACGCCTGGGCCGATCTGCCGACGGCGCTACGCTTCGCTCGCGTCTACGAGCCCTACAATCCCTATTGGATCGAAGAACCCTTCGGTCCCGACGATATCGACAATCACGCGCGCCTGGCAGTATCGACATCCATTCCGGTGGCAACCGGCGAGATCGCCCAAGGCCGCTGGCACTTCAAGGAAATGCTGATGCGTGAGGCTGTGGCGATGCTGCAACCCGACGCCTGTGTGATGGGCGGCATTACCGAGTTCCGGCGCGTGGCGGCTACGGCCGCCAGTTTCGGTGTCACGGTTCATCCGCACTGGTTCCACGACCTTCATGCCCATCTGGTCGCGGCCACGCCGAATGCGCGGTATGTGGAATATTTCCCCGACGATCAGGTCCTGAATTTCTGCCGGTTGGTGGATACGCAGCTCGAGCTCGATCGCGGCGACATCCTGCTGCCCAACCGGCCCGGTCTCGGCTTCGATTTCTCGCCCGAGGCCCTGAAGCGCTATACGATCGAGCGCTGGCGCGTGGCCGGGGCCGTCAGCGTGCCGCCGCCTCCGCCGGCGCGGAAAGCCCGAACGAGTCCGCGAGCAGTTCGTAGGACTTCCGCCGTGCGCCGTGGTCGTAGGTGATCGTCAGGATCATCAGCTCCTCGGCTCCGAATTCAGCTGCGATCTTTTCCAGCGCCGTGCGCACCGTCTGTGGCGAGCCGATCACCAGCCGCCGCCCCATCGGCGCGACACCCAGCCGAACGCCGCTCTGCTCCAAAAGCTTGATCGCCGCGTCGGGCGGCAGCGCCGGTTGAGGGCGGCCCTGCTGCAACTGGATCAACTGGACCTGCTGACTGGCGGCCAGCCGCAGCGCTGCCTCGTCGGTTTCGGCACAGACCACACGCACGGCCACGATCACGCGCGGCTTGTCCAACCGCGGTGAAGGCGCAAATTCGGATCGATATTGCTGGGCGATGACCGCCCCACCCCCGCCGATGAAATCGGCAAAGGCATAGGGCAGGCCCAGTTGCGCCGCCCATTCGCCGCTCTGGCTCGACGAGCCGAGCAGCCACACGACCGGTTTCTCCGGCAGGCCCGGCAATTTGCCGAGACGATGGAACGGGTGATCGGGTGGAATGCGGTCTTCCAGATAAGCGATCAATTCGGCCATCTGGTCGACGAAATCGTCGGGCGCGTGCTGCCGGCGGTCGCGTTGCAGTGCCACCGCCGTGATCTGATCGCTGCCCGGCGCACGACCGATGCCGAGATCGATCCGGCCGGGGAACAATCCTGCCAAAGTGCTGAACACCTCGGCGACTTTGAACGGACTGTAATGCGGTAGCATGATACCGCCGGTACCGAGGCGAATCCGCTTCGTCACCATGCCGACCGCACCCAGCAGCACCTCCGGGCTGGTACAAGCCAGTGACCCCGTCGCATGGTGCTCCGCCAGCCAATAGCGGGTATAGCCCAGCCGCTCCGCCCATTGTGCGAGATCGATCGTATTGGTGAGCGACTGCGGACCCATACTGCCGTCGATCAGAGGCGACTGGTCGAGGACCGAGAGGCGGAAGGAACTGGACATTGCACTCTCGACAACGCCTTGAGGGACAGAAGGGCCACTATATCGCATGGCCTCCGAGGGAAAAGAGCAGGCCGGACAACCCAGACCGGATTGGAACGCCGGGATTCAAAAGGTCTTGCGGAGCCTAGTCAAAGGGTTGATACCGGTAAGGAGATTGCACGCAAAAGACGTGCCTCGGATCGGGGTCAGGGTCACATGAAGCGCAAAAGCAAAACGGCGGCGGCCCGCAAGGAGGAAACCGCCCCACCGTACAACCTGGGCGCAAAAATCCGCGAAGCACGGCTGGGCGCAAAGATGAAACTGCGCGATCTGGGCAACCGCAGCGGCCTGTCGGAAAGCCTGTTGTCGCGCATCGAAAACGGGAAGACCACCCCATCGATCAGCAGTCTGCATGATATTTCGGTCGCCTTGAGCATCAACCTCAGCTGGTTCTTCGATGACGGGCGCAACAAGCGCGGGCCCGTGGTCCAGCACAAGGGCGAGCGCCAAGTCATCCACTATCGTTCCGATGGCGCCAGCATTGAGAACTTCATACCCTTCGGCGGCAATCACCTGCTGCAGGGATTTCTGCTGACCGTCGAGCCCGGCGGCGCAAACAAGCAGACCCGCCACCACAGCGGCGAGGAAACGGGCTACGTCGTGTCCGGGGAGTTGGAGCTGACGGTCAACGGGAACGTCTACCGGATGAAACCCGGAGACTCGTTCAACTTCCGCTCCGAAGAACCGCACAGCTGGCGGAATTCCAGCAAGAAAGATGCCGTCCTCGTCTGGGTCAACACGCCTCCGACTATGTGAGAC
>CAZNZI010000137.1:0-2459 GCA_964577475.1 uncultured Rhodospirillaceae bacterium | reverse complement strand
GTATCGTGGTTCCATTCATGCTCCTGGCCGAACTCGCCGCCCATGAACAGCAGCTTCTTGCCTGGATAACCGAACATGAAGCCGTAATAGGCGCGCAGATTGGCGAATTTCTGCCAGCGGTCGCCGGGCATCCGGCCCAGGAGGGAGCCCTTGCCGTGGACCACCTCGTCATGGCTGAGCGGCAGGATGAAGTTCTCCGAGAAGGCGTAGAGCAGTCCGAAGGTCATCTGCCAATGATGGTGGCGGCGGTGCACCGGCTCGCGCTGCATGTATTCCAGCGTGTCGTGCATCCAGCCCATGTTCCATTTGTAGCCGAAGCCCAGGCCGCCCATATCGGTCGGGCGCGACACGGCGGGCCAGGCGGTCGATTCCTCGGCGAAGGTGGCGACGCCGGGGTTCTGGCCATAGACCAGCTCGTTCATCCGGCGCAGGAAATCGATCGCGTCGAGATTCTCGCGCCCACCCTGCTTATTGGGTATCCACTGGCCTTCCTTGCGGCTGTAATCGAGATAAAGCATCGAGGCCACCGCATCCACGCGCCATCCGTCGATGTGATAGCGCTCGGGCCAGAACAGCGCGTTGGAGAGAAGGAAGTTGGTGACCTCCGCCCGGCCGTAATTGTAGATCAGTGTGTTCCAGTCGAGATGGAAGCCCTGGCGGGGATCGGCGTGTTCGTAGAGATGGGAGCCGTCGAACCAGCCGAGGCCATGGCGGTCGGTCGGGAAGTGGCCGGGCACCCAATCGAGCAGCACCCCGAGTCCGGCCTGGTGGCAGCGGTCGACCAGGCGCGCGAACCCGTCAGGCTTGCCGAAACGGCTGGTGGGCGCGAAGAGGCCGATCGGCTGATAACCCCAGGAGGCGCTGAGCGGATGCTCGCTGACCGGCAGGAATTCGATATGGGTGAAGCCCATGTCCTGCACATAGGGGATCAACGTGTCAGCCAGTTCGTCATAGGTGAAATGGCGGTTGCCGTCCTCCGGCACACGTCGCCATGAGCCAAGATGGACCTCGTAGATCGAGATCGGTGCGTTTCGGGCGATCCGGCTGGCGCGATTCTGCATCCACGCCGTGTCGTGCCAGTCGAACTTGGTGCCGCCCGAGATGATCGACGCGGTGCTGGGCGGATGTTCCGCCCGGAACGCGAAGGGATCGGCCTTCAGCGGCAGAAGCTGGCCGTATGGACCCTTGATCTCGAACTTGTAGAGCGCATCCTCCTCGACGCCGGGGACGAACAGCTCCCACACACCGCATTCGATCCGGCGCCGCATCGGGAGAAGCCGTCCGTCCCAATCGCAGAATGAGCCGACGACGCTGACTCGGCTGGCGTTCGGGGCCCAGACGGCGAAAGCCGTGCCTCTGACGCCATCGATCTCGCGGGGATGGGCACCCAGGATATCGTACAATGTCCGGTGGGTACCCTCAGCGATCAGATAGGCGTCGATCTCGCCCAGGATCGGCGGGAAACGATAGGGATCGTCGAAATCGTAATCGACGCCCATCGCGTGACCGCGCAGCCGGTAGCGGTAGGGCGGCGGCAGGTCGCGCACCGACGCGCTCCACAATCCGCCGGGATGGATCATCGAGCAGTCGGCGATCTCCTGGCCATCGAGACCGATGATCTTCAGACGCTCCCAGCCTGGCCGGAAGACGACGATATCGACGGGACCATCGGCGCGCCGCCGATGGGGGCCGAGAATGCCGAAGGGGTCGTCATGATCGCCACGGACCAGCGCGTTCGAGACATTGTCCGGCATCGAGACGATGGTGGAGGATGCTCTGCTCATGATTGGGTGCTCTCGGCGGTGTCGAGGAGGCCCACGATCCCTGTGATCGGGACGGTGATCCAGGTGGGCCGGTTCGAAGCCTCGTAACGCAGCTCGTAAAAGGCTTTTTCGAAGACAAAGAGGTCGAGCAGCCGCTGCCACTCCGCCTCATCCGCGGGATAACTGGCGGCATTCGCTGCGACTTCGCGATAGGCGCTCAGAAAGCCCGTGACCGCTTCGTTGCGCCACTTCTCCGCATAGCGCCAAGCCTCCTCGGTCTGGCCCCCCGTGACGCGGGCCAGGCGCGAGATCGCGGCGCGCGCGACATAGTCGTAGGACCGCACCATGCCGGCGACGTCGCGCATCGGGGAATACTTGGCGCGGCGGTCATCGAGCGAACGGTTGGGTTCGCCCTCGAAGTCGATGATCTGCCAATCGCCGCCGGTCAGCAGGACTTGACCCAGGTGCAGATCGCCATGGATGCGCGTCTTGGCCGCTTTGACCGGCTGCGCGGTGCACTGGTCGATCAGCTGGAAGCACTGCTTGCGACGCTTGTAGAGGGTACTGACCTGGTCCTGTACCTCGGCCGGCAGGGATTTGCGGACGCGCGTCAACACTTCGAAGGCGTTGCTCACCATGCGGTGAGCCGTCTTGCGCCATGCGGCGAGATCCTTGTCGGTCACCGGTTCCGGATCG
>CAZNZI010000136.1:0-4545 GCA_964577475.1 uncultured Rhodospirillaceae bacterium | reverse complement strand
GGCGAGAACCGGCATATGGTCGAGGCCTTCCGCCACCGCCGGATGCCGATGGAGACCTTTGCCGACGGGGTGGCCGTGGTCGAGATGCTGATGGCCCTCTATCGCTCGGCCGAGCTGGGGCAGGTGGTCCACCTGCCCGCGGCCGATCTCGAAACCTATGTCCCGCCGGTGGCCCGGCAACAATGACACTCCACGGAACGGGTAGCGCCTTCATGTCATTACGGTTACCATCGGCATCCCGCCCGTTAGCCGCTGGGGGAACAGCGCGATGAATTTGAAGGACCACATCCGTCAGGTTCCGGACTTTCCGAAGCCGGGCATCCTGTTCTACGACATCTCGACATTGCTCGCGCATCCCGATGCCTGGCAGGTGACCATGGGCCGGCTGGCCCGCGCCGCCATGTCGCATCATCCCGACGTGCTGGTGGGGATCGAGTCACGCGGCTTCCTGGTGGCGGCGCCGCTGGCGCTGAAGCTCGGTTGCGGGTTCGTCATGGCGCGCAAGGAAGGCAAGCTGCCCGGCAAGACGGTGCGTCTCGAATACGAGCTCGAATACGGCAGCGACGTGATCGAGATTCAGGAAGACATGGTGAAGCCCGGCCAGCGCGTGATCGTGCTCGACGATCTGGTCGCCACCGGCGGCACCATGGCGGCGGCGATCGCGCTGCTGCGTCACATGAAGGCGGACGTGATCGGCGCGGCCTGTATCATCGAACTCACCTTCCTCGAAGGGCGCAAGATCATCGACGTGCCGCTTACCTCGATGGTGGCGTACGACTCGTAAGGCGATCTTTCGCGAAAATTCGCAGGCCCTTTTCGTCATTCCCGCGAAAGCGGGAATCCAGAGCCGTTTCCCGTGTGATCCTGGACCCCCGGTCCCGCTTTGCGAGCAAACAAATTCAGCGCGCAAAGCGCGCGGCGCGGGGGTGACGCAGTGGGTGTTAGTGCGGGCGGTGTGCGTTCTTGCCACCGCGCGGGTGGCGCAGTTTGCGCGCGATGGCCGGCAGCAGCGAGACCAGCGGGCGCTTGCCGGCGGGCTTGTTGCGACGGCGCCAGCGGCGCCAACGCGGTCCACGGCGGCCCGGCGGCGAGGGCGGAGTCACATGGAAGCCGCCCATCGACAGAAGGTCGAGGCCGCTCAGATCGTCACGTAAAAGCCGGATGCGAATTCGCCGTGCCATAGCCGTAATATAATGCGCCGGGAATGCGCTTGCATCCCCTAATAGGGCGTTGCCTTAAAGTGTCACGCCCTCGGTGTCCAGGGCATAACCGGCCGCCCGGACGGTGCGGATCGGGTCGGTATCCGCGTCGTCATTCAAGGCCTTACGCAGGCGGCGGATATGGACGTCCACGGTGCGCGGCTCGACGTAGATATCCGGTCCCCACACGGCGTTAAGCAATTCCTCGCGCGAAAAGACGCTTCCCGGGTGCTGCATCAGGAAGCGCAGCAGGCGGAATTCGGTGGGGCCGAGATGGACGGTGCGCGCGCCGCGGGTCACGCGGTGGGCGGTCAGATCCATGATGATGTTGTCATAGTGCAGCACGCCCTTGCTTTGGGTCGGCTTGGCGCGGCGCAGCAGGGCGCGGATGCGCGCCATCAGTTCGGGCAGCGAGAAGGGCTTGGTGATGTAATCGTCGGCGCCGGTGTTCAGCCCGCGCACCTTGTCGCCTTCTTCGCCGCGCGCGGTGAGCATGATCACCGGGATGTCCCGCGTGCGCACCTTGCGGCGGATCTGGCGGCAGACCTCGATGCCGGAAAGCACCGGCAGCATCCAGTCGAGCACCACGAGGTCGGGATTGCGTTCGGCCATCAGGGCCAGGGCTTCCTCGCCGTCGGCGGCTTCGCAGACGCGATAGCCTTCCTTCTCGAGGTTGTAGCGCAGCATGGTGGCGAGCGCGGCTTCGTCCTCCACCACCATCACCAGGGACTTCGCGACGGTTTCGCGATCCATCAGCCGTCCTTCGCGGGCAGGGGTTCGGGCAACAGCGTCGAGTCACCTTTGGGGCGGGCGGCCGGGAGGGGCTTGCCGCGCACCAGGAAGTGGATCGTCTCGGCGATGTTGGTGGCATGATCGCCGATGCGCTCGATGTTCTTGGCCATGAACATCAGGTGGATCGACGGGGTGATGTTGCGCGGGTCTTCCATCATGTAGGTGAGAAGCTCGCGGAACAGGCTGGTGTAGATGTCGTCGACTTCTTCATCCTGGCGCCAGACGCGGACGGCCTTGTCGACATCCTCGTCGGCATAGGCATCCAGCACGGTCTTGACCAGTTCCTGGACCAGCTTGCCCAGGCGAACCACGCCTTGCACGGGGCCGACCGGCGGCAACTGGTTCAGCACCAGGGTGCGCTTGGCCACATTGGCGGCGTAGTCGGCGATCCGTTCGATGTCGCCCGAGATGCGCAGCGCCGCCACGATGGCGCGCAGATCCTGGGCCACCGGCTGGCGCAGGGCCAGCAGACGAACCGTGAAGTTGTTCACGTCCTGCTCGAGCTCGTCGACCTTGGTGTCGCCGGCGATGATGCTGCTGGCGCGCTCCGAGTCGCGGCTCGACAAGGCGAGCACCGCGCCTTCGAGCTGGGCTTCGGCAAGCCCGCCCATCCGCGCGATCAGATTGGAAAGATGGGCCAGCTCCTCATCATAGGAGCGGACCGTGTGTTCCTGGCTCATTCTGTGTCCCTTCAGCCCCTTAGGGCTGCCCAGGCGCCCGCGTCCGGCTATTACAATCGCGGGTCACCATATCCACGCTCCGCTGCACTCTTGTGACGGAACGATGAAGCTTTTGTTACACCGGAGGCAACCGGAATCAGCGCAGGGCGGCGATGTTCCCGGCATAGTCGGCGGAACGGAAAACAGCGCTGCCGGCCACCAGAACCGAAGCGCCGGCCTCGATGATCTGTCGGGCATTGGCCGGGCCGATGCCGCCATCGACCTCGATCTCGATCGGCCGGTTGCCGACCATCTGGCGGATGCGGGCGATCTTGTCGAGGACGGACGGAATGAAGGCCTGGCCGCCGAAACCGGGATTGACCGACATGACCAGGATCAGGTCGACCGTATCGAGCACATAGGCAAGAGACTGTTCCGGGGTGGCCGGGTTCAGCGAAACCCCGGCCTTTTTCCCGAAGGAGCGGACATGGTGGAGGCTGCGGTCGAGATGTGGCCCCGCCTCCACATGGACGGTGATGATGTCGGCACCGGCCTTGGCGAAGTCTTCGACGACAGGGTCGACCGGCGCCACCATCAGGTGGCAGTCGAAGGGCTTCTTGCTGTGCGGGCGCAGCGCCTTCACCACGCCCGAGCCGATGGTCAGGTTGGGCACGAAATGCCCGTCCATCACATCGACATGGATGTAGTCGGCGCCCGCCGCGTCGAGCGCGCGCACCTCTTCGCCCAGGCGCGCGAAATCGGCCGAGAGGATCGAGGGCGCGATCTTGACCGTCATCGCGTGCTCAGTTGACGCGCGGGTCGAGGCTGCCGTCCTGATAGCGCTTGGCCATGTCGGGCAGAGGCAGCGGTTTGATCTTCGAGGCTTTGCCGGCCGCGCCGAACTGCTCGTAGCGCTCCTCGCAGACCTTCTGCATCGCCGCCGAAGCGGGCTTCAGATAGGCGCGCGGATCGAATTCCGACTTCTTCTCGGCGAAAACCTTGCGGATCTGACCGGTGATCGCCATGCGCAGATCGGTGTCGATGTTGATCTTGCGCACGCCGTGCTTGATGCCGACCTGGATTTCGCTGACCGGCACGCCCCAGGTCTGGGGCATCTCGCCGCCGTATTTGTTGATGATGTCCTGCAGGTCCTGCGGGACCGAGGACGAGCCGTGCATCACCAGATGCGTGTTCGGCAGGCGCTTGTGGATTTCCTTGATTACGCTCATCGCCAGAATGTCGCCGGTCGGCTCGCGCTTGAACTTGTAGGCGCCGTGCGAAGTCCCCATCGCGATCGCCAGCGCATCGACCTTGGTCGCCTTGACGAAGTCGACCGCCTGCTCGGGATCGGTCGTCAGCATGTTCTTGTCGATCTTGCCCTCGGCGCCGTGACCGTCTTCCTTGTCGCCCATGCCGGTCTCAAGCGAACCGAGCACGCCGAGCTCGCCCTCCACCGACACGCCGACCATATGCGCCATCTCGGTCACGGTCTTGGTGACGCCGACATTGTAATCGTAGTCGGCCACCGACTTGGCATCGGCCTTCAGCGAGCCGACCATCATCACCGAGGTGAAAATGTTGTTGATCGCCGACAGGCAGGTTTGCGGCGTATTGCCGTGGTCCTGGTGCATGACGACCGCGATCTCGGGATACATCTCGACGGCGGCCTGGATCAGGTGCTTCAGCACCGTGTCGTTGGCATAGGACCGCGCGCCACGGCTGGCCTGGATGATGACCGGCGCATCGGTCTTCTTGGCCGCGGCCATGATCGCGAGCATCTGCTCCATATTGTTGATGTTGAAGGCCGGCATGCCGTAGTCGTGTTCGGCCGCGTGGTCGAGCAGTTGGCGCAGTGCGATCAAAGCCATTGATTCCTCCTCTTTTTCCCTATCCGC
>CAZNZI010000135.1:0-4018 GCA_964577475.1 uncultured Rhodospirillaceae bacterium | reverse complement strand
TCGCCGATCCACGATCCCGAACGGCCTTTCGAGCATATCGGCTTCCCGGTCGTGTGGAACATGACCGAGCAGCCGGCCGTATCGATCAATAGCGGCTTCACCAAAGACAAGCTGCCGATCGGGCTGCAGATCGTCGGTCCGCGCTGGGACGATGCCGGCGTGCTGCGTTTGGCTTATACCTATGAGAAATGGCGCGGCGCTTTTCCGTCCTGGCCGACGCCGTAAAATTCCGGGAGACCGCCGATGGCATTCGCACCGCCGCGCAAGGTTCTGATCACCGGCATCTGCGGCAATCTCGGCCGCAAGCTGACCGACCACCTCTTGACGCTGCCTTGGTGTGAGAGTGTCGTCGGCATCGATGTCGGCGGCGACACCGCCGTCTTCGCCAAGCACGGCAAGCGTGTGCAAGTGGTGACGGGCGATCTGCGCGATTGGCAGGATCGCCGCTGGCACACTGCGATGACGGGCGTCGAAGGCATCGCCCATTTTGCCGCGCAGCGCCCCTATGAAGATGCGGATTGGGTCGACGTCTCGGTCTCGATAGACATGACCGCCAATCTGCTGGAGGCCGCCGCGACCGCCGGCGTGCGCCGCTTCGTCTTCGCCACCTCGAACCATGTCATGGGTGGCTACAAGGACGCGCCGCTCGCGGGCACGATCGGCCCGGGCACGCTGACCACGACACTGCCGCCGTCACCGGGCACCAAGGTGCGCGTCGGTGACCGCGCGAGCGACTCGACGCCCTATGCCACGACCAAACTAACCGGCGAGCGCCTCTGCCGCGCCAAGGCGCTGGCGACGGGTGGCACATTGACCACCGTCGCGACGCGCATCGGCTGGTGCCAGCCGGGCGAGAACAGTCCGAAGACGATGAACCTCGCCGGTACGCCGGGCGTCGAATCGCCGCCGCCCGCCAATGCCGACGAGGAACGCGCGCTGAAGTGGTTCCGCAGCATGTGGTTGTCGAACCGCGACTTCCTCAATCTGTTCGAACGCGCTCTGTCCGCCGACCCGGCGGGCTGGAGCGAGCCGGGCATCACGGTGAACGGCATGTCGGCCAACAAGGACATGCCTTGGGACCTGGAACCAACCAAGCGCCTGATCGGTTACGCGCCCCAGGACAATGTCTGGGCACATATCAAATAGCGCGTCAGTTGCCCCAGCGCTTATGGACCCAGAGCCATTGCTCGGGATGGGCGCGTACCCAGGTTTCGATCATGCCGTTGACTGTCGTCATGATCGTCAGGATATCGGCGTGACGGTCACCGGAGTCGGGAATCGCCAACGGCTTTTCGATGATCATGCGAAAGCGCGCGCCCTTCACGCGGACGACGTATCCGGGAAGCACCGGGCATCTGAATTTCAGCGCAAACTGAGCCAAGGCCGGCGCGGTCATCGCCTCGCGGCCGAAGAAGGGCACGGGAATGCCGTCGTTCATCTTCTGATCGACCAGCAGGCCGAGCGCCTTGCCCTGCATCAGCACCTGAAGCGTCTTGCGCGCACCGGCTGAACCCTTCGGGATCATCTCGGCGCCGATATTGCCGCGCTCAGTGAAGAGCCAGTCGAGATAGGGGTTGTTGGGCGCGCGATAGACCATGTTGAGCTTGACGCCCCGCCACGCCGCCGCCGCACCGAACAGCTCCCAGTTGCCGCAATGGGCGCCGAAGAAGATAAGCGGCTGCGGCGTGGCGAGCACTGCGTCGACGTGTTCAAGACCTTCGATTTGGATCCTCTCGCCGGGGCCGATCTTCATCTTGCCGATGTGGGGAAACTCGGCGGCGTTGCGGCCGAGATTGTCCCACATGCGGAGCAGCAATTTCTCGCGCTCGCTGTCGCTCAAGGCCGGATAGGCGGCGGCCAGATTGCGCCGGGCGCGGCGCGTGACCGGCAGGCGATAACCGATCATGCGGCCCAGCCAGCCGCCTATGGCCGAAGCCATGTCGAGCGGCAGCGCGCCGAAGAAACCGAAGGCCGCGCGCGCCAGGCCTGCTTCGACCCGGTTGCGGAAATCGGACCGGCTCACCGCTGCGTCACCGGGGCGAGGATGCGCATCAGTGCCGCCTCGTCTTCCCAGGCCACCGCGACGCGCAGCACCGTCACCTGCTCGCGCTGGTGCGCAGGCACGCGCACATAATCCTTGGTCGTCGTCATCAGCGCGGCCGCGTGAGACTCGGCGGCGTTGATCAGATGGCCGATCTCGGCCGGCGTATAGGGATGATGGTCGGGGAAGCTTTTGGTCGCGACCAGGGTGGCACCCAGACGTTCGAGCGTCTGGAAGAATTTCGCAGGCCGTCCGATCCCTGCGAAGGCCAGGACGCGATGGCCGCGCAGATCGGCCTCGGTCTCGGGCTCCAGCGCCGCGCGCAGCACCCGCACGCTGCCGAGTTGCCGCGTCACGCCGACGCGATCTTCGCCCAGCAGCACCACCGCCTGGGCCCTCGCAAGACCCCGAGCGACCGGCTCACGCAACGGGCCGGCCGGAATGCAGCGGCCTGCGCCGAAGCCGACATGGCCGTCGACCACCAGGAACGAGACGTCCTTCTTGAGGCTGGGGTCCTGGTAGCCGTCGTCCATGATCACACAAGCGGCGCCCGCCCGCGCTGCGGCGCGCGCACCGGCCACCCGGTCGCGCGACACCCAACAAGGCGCAATGCGCGCCAGCAGCAAGGGCTCGTCACCCACTTGCGCATGATCGTGATGTTGCGGATCGACCTGGATGGGGCCGGTTTCGCTGCCGCCATGACCACGCGACAGGAAGTGCGCGCCGTGCAGGCGATGGGCGAGCGACATTGCCACCGGCGTCTTGCCCGCGCCACCGACGACGATATTGCCGACACAGACCACCGGCAGCGGCGCACGCCGAGGCGCGCCGAAGACACCGCGCAGCGACGCGCCTGCAGCCCACAACGCGCCCAGCGGCGCGAGCGCCAGCGATGCCGCGCCGCCGGCGTACCAGAAGCCCGGCGCTTTCACGATGCAGCCACGGCAAGCTCGCCGGCCAGCCATGGTTCGATCATCTCGAGCACACGGGCGAGAACACCGGCTTCGGCAGTGGCGAAGGCTTCGGCCCGCGCGCCCTCTTCCTTAAGTTTCGCGGGATCGCCCAGCCGCGCGCCGACCGCTTCGGTGAGCGCCGCCTCGTCGGCGACCCGATGCGCGGCGCGCGCCGCTTCCATCCGCGCCGCGACCTGATCGAAATTGTCCATCATCGGCCCGAACCAGACGCTGGCGCCCAGCCGTGCCGGTTCCAGCGGGTTCTGTCCGCCGCGCGCGGTCAAGCTCTTGCCCATGAACACCAGCGGCACGAGGCGGATGAAAAGCCCCATCTCGCCGATCGTGTCGGCCAGCAGCACATCGGTTGCGGCGACGACCGGCTCATTCGCGGCGCGGCGCGTCACCGTGAGGCCCTGCCCTCTCAGCTCCGCCGCGATGGATTTGCCGCGGCCGGGATGGCGCGGCACGATCACGGTGAGCAGGCCCGGCAGGCGCTGCTTGAGCTGGGCATGGACGTGGCCGGCGATCGCCTCTTCGCCCGCATGGGTGCTGGCAGCCAGCCAGCGCGGCCGGCCGTCGACCAAGCGCGACAGGCGCGCGAGCTCCGGTCCGTCAGCGGGCAGCGGCGGTGCCGCGAATTTGAGGTTGCCGGGGGCTGCAACTTGGCGCGCACCGAGCAGGCGCAGCCGCTCGGCATCCGCCTCCGTCTGCCCCATGCAAAGTTGGAAGGCCGATATGATCCGCCGCGCCAGCCGCGGATTGCGCTGCCAGCGCGCGAAGGATTTCGGCGAGACGCGGCCATTGAGCAGGATGATCGGCACGCCACGCGCCGCCGTCTCGGTCAGCAGATTGGGCCAGAACTCCGATTCGAGCCACAGCGCCAGATCGGGTTTCCAATGGTCGAGGAAGCGCCGCACCCAGGCGATGCGGTCGACCGGCACATATTGATGGATCACGCCATCGGGCAGCCGGCCGGCGATCAGCCTGGCCGACGTTACGGTCCCCGTCGTGATCAGGGCGGTGG
>CAZNZI010000134.1:0-1846 GCA_964577475.1 uncultured Rhodospirillaceae bacterium | reverse complement strand
CTTCGAATGGCATCGGTGCCGTCGCTACGGCCCGTCGCGAAGCCGCTGGCTTGGGGTGACGCTCTCGTTCTCGAGGGCGACACCCGACAGTTCGGCGCCCTGAAGGCGATCGACGACATTTCGTTTTCGGTCGCCGCCGGGGAACGCCGTGCCGTGCTGGGGGCAAACGGCGCCGGCAAGACGACGCTGTTCAATGCAATCACCGGAGACTTTCCGCCGACTGCGGGGCGGGTGAAGTTCTTCGGCGAGGACATTACGGAACTGCCGCCTTACGAACGAATCCGCCGCGGCCTGCGCCGCACCTATCAATCGTCTCTTCTGTTTCGCGCCCTGACGGTACGGGACAACCTGTTTCTCGCCACCCGCGGCGTGAACCGTGGCCGCTTCAGCTTCATCCGGCCGCGCATGAACCACGCTTCGCGCCTTGCGACTGAAGATTTGCTGGAGCGCGCGCGCCTGACCCATATCGCCGATGTGGAAGTGTCGTCACTGTCCCACGGCCAGTTGCGCCAACTCGAGATCGGCATGGCGCTGGCCGGCGCGCCGCGCCTGATCCTGTTCGACGAACCCGCCGCCGGTCTTTCGCCGGCCGAGCGCCGCGAATTGGTGACGCTGCTGTCATCCTTTCCGCCCCATATGGGTTATGTGCTGATCGAGCACGATCTCGACATCGCGCTGCGCGTGGTGGAGATGGTGACGATTCTGCACAACGGCCGCCTGCTGAAGCACGGCACGCCGGACGAGATCGAGAACGACGCCGAGGTCCAGGCCATCTACATGGGCGGCGGCAAGCATGGGGGCGGCCATGGCCACTAGCGGGGGCGATCATGGCGCTTAACATCTTCGGCCGCGGCGAGTCGCGCCATCTGCCCACCAGCGGCCCGGTTCTCGAGATCGAGAATCTCGATGTCTATTACGGGCGTGCCCATGTCCTGCAAGGCGTGTCGCTGACCGTGCCGCACGGCGTGGTGGCCGTGGTCGGCCGCAACGGCATGGGCAAGACGACCCTTTGCAATGCCGTCACGGGGTTGGTGCCGGCCACCGGTTCGATCCGTTTCCAGGGCAAGGACATTCTCGGGCTCGCACCCAACCAGATCACCAATCTCGGCATAGGCTACGTGCCGCAGGGCCGCCGCGTGTGGCCGTCGCTGACCGTCGACGAGCATCTGCGACTGGCGCAGCGCCAGGGTGGGAAGGGGCCATGGTCGGCGCAGCGCATCTATTCGCTGTTCCCGCGCCTGGCCGAACGCAGGAACAATGGCGGCGCGCAGCTTTCGGGCGGCGAGCAGCAGATGCTGGCCATCTCCCGCGCGCTGCTGTTCGATCCCAAGCTGCTGGTGATGGACGAGCCCACGGAAGGTCTTGCACCCGTCATCGTCGAACAGGTCGCAGGGATGCTGAAGACCCTGACCGGCGAAAGCGAAATCGCGGTCCTCTTGATCGAACAGAATCTGGGTGTCGCCATCGACGTCGCCGACACGGTCGGCGTGATGGTCAACGGCCGCATCGCCCGGATGATGCCGGCCTCCGAACTGGCCGCCAATCGCGAACTGCAGCAGCAATTGCTGGGCGTGCGTACGATCGACGAAGAGGTGCCTGAACCGGAGGCACCCGCGCCGTCGGCCGGTGCGGGCGACGACAGCGCGGTCCGCGTCTACACCATTCGCCGCGCGGGCGACGATGCGTCGGCCGAAACGCCGCGTAATGCGGGCGAAAGCCGCGCGGTCCGCAGCTTCACCCGCTGGAACGCATCCGATCCCGGCGCGCCGCTGGCCGACCGGCCGGTCGAGGGCCCGCGCGATACGCTGCTCGATTCACGGGGTGACAAGGCCGAGCCTCTGCCGTC
>CAZNZI010000133.1:0-1737 GCA_964577475.1 uncultured Rhodospirillaceae bacterium | reverse complement strand
GACCTCGCCGAAGCCGTGCGGCGCGCCGAAGCGGCCAATCTGCCTTTTGCGCCGGTTCGCCGGCCCGAGGATCTGTTCGACGATCCCCATCTCGTCGCCAGCGGCCATCTGGCCGAGAGCGCAGTCGAAAACAAGACGGTCCGCGTTCCCGCCCAACCATTCCAGATCGATGGCGCGCGTTTTACGCGCCGTCAGGACCCGGCGGAAGTCGGGGATCATGGTGCAGGGATTTTGCGCGAATGTGGTTTAACAGAAGCCGAGATTTCAGAATTGTGCCAAGGCAGCGTCGTTAGGGGCGCGACATGACAAAACGTGACCGTCCGGGGAACACCGGGAGACGACGGTAGCTGCCGGTAGGAATAGAAACCCCAAAAGAAGAGTGAAGTCGCGAAGCCGTCAAAGGGCAACAATCCGCCTTTCGCTCGCGAGGCTTACTACAAGAGTTCGGTTTTCCTTCGCCCGCTTCGACGCATTTCTGGCAACAGAGGTGTCGAGCCGAGGCATCCAATCCCCCATTGCTGATGACGACGTTAGGCGTGAAAGGTTCACTGCGCTGACGAGGGACTTGCCTGAGCGAACCAAGGCACGGCTCAGCCATCGGGGGTTGGCCATTGCGCCCGGCATGATGGGGTGATAGGTATCCCAATAGACGCCTAATCGCGATACAATGGGTGCGGGTTGATGGCTCAATTGTCCGGCGTCGTCATCGTTACTGGCGCTGCTTCCGGGATCGGGCGTGCCTCGGCACTGCATTTCGCCGATCGCGGTGCGCTCGTCGTGGCGGCGGATGTCGACGCAGAGAAGCTCCGGACCCTTGAGTCGGATCGCATCCGCACCATTGCTGCCGATCTGACCAAGTCGGATGCGTGCAAGCGCGTCGCCGATATGGCTGCAGGGCTTGGGCGGATCACCGGGCTGCTCAACAGCACAGGTCTCGAGATTCACGGCACCGTCGTATCGATGCCGGAAGACGACTGGGACCGAGTGATCGACGTCAATCTCAAGGCGATCTTTCTCCTCTCGAAGCACGTCATCCCCCACATGGTCGCGGCCGGTGGCGGTGCCATCGTCAATATGTCGTCGGTTCAGGCGCATTCGACGCAGAAGGAGGTCGCGGCTTACACGGCAACCAAGGGGGCGGTGATTTCGCTGACCCGCGTCATGGCGGTCGATCACGGCCCGCAGAAGATTCGCGTCAACGCCATCTGCCCGGGCACAATCCAGACACCGCTGGCCGAGAAGGTGGCCGAAATGTACAGCCCCGGCAATCCGGCAGCCAAGTTCGCGGAGTGGGGCACCATGCACGCCCTCAACCGGATCGGCCAGCCGATCGAGGTGGCGAAAGTCGCGGCCTTCCTACTGTCGGACGACGCGAGTTTCGTCACCGGCTCATATCATCTCGTCGATGGCGGCATGCTCGCCAAGCTCTAACCGCCACGTGAACTGTTTCCCAGACTTGCGAGGACTATCGTCATGATCAAAGATCCGCCGCTTCTCAAAATCCGCCGTGGCTTCGCCCGCCCGACGCCCAAGATGCTGAAGGCTTTTGCCGGCGTGCCCACGGGGTATTGCGTCGACGCGATGGATGGGCGGGGCTGCCTCGACTACCGGATCAAGCCACTGGTCCAGAGCCCCAAGTTCATGGTCGGCTCCGCCATCACCTGCAGTGCGGGACCCTCTGTCAATTTGGCGCTCTTAGGTTCAATCCACTCGGCGAAGAAAGGCGATATCATGATC
>CAZNZI010000132.1:0-2832 GCA_964577475.1 uncultured Rhodospirillaceae bacterium | reverse complement strand
GCCTGGTCGAGCTTCTCCTTCAGCTTGGTCGCCTGCGCCAGGCCTTCCTTCTCGGCACGCCAGCGCGTCGTCATCTCCGACGCCTGGGTTTCGAGATCGCCCAGTTCCTTCTCGAGCTTGCTCAGCCGGTCGCGCGATGCCGGGTCCTCTTCCTTCTTCAAGGCCTCACGTTCGATCTTGAGCTGGATCACACGGCGATCCAATTCGTCGAGCGCTTCGGGCTTCGAGTCGACTTCCATGCGCAGCCGGCTGGCCGCCTCGTCGACCAGGTCGATCGCCTTGTCGGGCAGGAACCGGTCGGAGATGTAGCGGTTCGACAGCGTCGCCGCGGCCACCAGGGCGGCATCGGCGATGCGCACGCCATGATGCAGCTCATACTTCTCGCGCAGGCCGCGCAGGATCGAGATCGTATCCTCGACCGTCGGCTGCGAGACGAACACCGGCTGGAAACGACGCGCCAGAGCGGCGTCCTTTTCGATACGCTTCCTGTACTCGTCAAGCGTGGTGGCACCCACGCAGCGCAGCTCGCCGCGGGCCAGGGCTGGTTTCAGCAGGTTGGACGCATCCATACTGCCTTCGGCCGCACCGGCACCCACCAGCGTGTGCACCTCGTCGATGAACAGCACGACCTCGCCGGCCGAGGCCTGCACCTCGTTCAGCACGGACTTCAGCCGCTCCTCGAACTCGCCGCGGAACTTGGCGCCGGCCACCAGGGCGCCCATGTCGAGCGACAGGAGCCGCTTGCCCTTCAGCGATTCCGGTACGTCACCGTTGATGATGCGCTGTGCCAGGCCTTCGACGATGGCCGTCTTGCCGACGCCCGGCTCGCCGATCAGGACGGGATTGTTCTTGGTGCGGCGCGACAGGACCTGGATCGTACGGCGGATTTCTTCGTCGCGCCCGATCACCGGGTCGAGCTTGCCGTCGCGCGCGGCCTGGGTCAGGTCGCGGGCATATTTCTTCAAGGCCTCCATCGAGTCTTCGGCGGAGGCCGAGTTGGCCTTGCGGCCCTTGCGCACGTCTTCGATGGCGCGGTTGAGGTTCTGCGGCGTGATGCCGGCATCGCCCAACGCGCGCTGTACGGTGGTGCCCATCGCCATGCTCATGGCCAGCAACAGGCGTTCGGCGGTGACGAAAGAGTCGCCCGCCTTCTCGGCGATCTGCTCGGCCGCGTCGAACAGGCGCGCCGTCGCCGGGTCGATGTAGAGCTGGCCTGCGCCGCCGCCTTCGACTTTCGGCAGCTTCGCGAGTTCTGCGCCGACCGCCGTGGCTGCTCGCGCCGGATCGCCGCCGGCCGCGCGAATCAGATTCGCGGCCAGGCCTTCCTTGTCGTCGAGCAGCACTTTCAGAAGATGTTCAGGCAGAAACCGCTGATGGCCTTCGCGCAGCGCCAGCATCTGGGCGGCCTGGATGAAGCCCTTCGAGCGTTCGGTGTATTTTTCCAAATCCATTGTCTCGGTCCTTTCGCAAGCGACCGGAGTTTCGCGATCCCTCAAAGGCAACCGCGAACACCCCTCTCGATCAAGAGAGATATGGATGATTTCTGTGTGGGTTCAATTGCTCCAGGTCAAACACTTGGCGTTTGCCGGATGCGACGGGCACAGCGAGGTGGCCAAAAGGGGAATAGGGGAGCTGCAGCGCCTTGGCCGCGCTCACCCCAGTTCCGGAGGACAGAACGCCCTCAGGCGTTCATCGAGGCCGGCTGGCCGTCCTGCGCTTCGTCTTCCTCGCCCTCGGCGCCTTCCTCAGCCGGCAGATCGGCCGACAGGAGGGCGTGGTCGTCGGCGGGGGTACCATGCGGGCGCTGGTTGTTGTTGAAGCGCTGCTGGTTGTTCTGGTTCTGGTGCTGCTGCTGGCTGTTGATCTGGCGGAAGTAGTGTTCCGCATGCTGGTAGTAGTTCTCAGCCGCGATGCGGTCGCCCTGAGACGAGGCGTCGCGGGCCAGCGCCAGATACTTTTCCAGGACCTGATGAGCATTGCCGCGAACCCGTACGTCCGGGCCGTTGCTGTCATAGGTCTGGTTGCGCATCGGCATATGCCGCTTGCCGCCACCGCCGCCGTTATTCATCCGGCCACGCATGCGCAGCTTGGAGTTCTGTCCGGGTTTCATGTCACCTTCATGTAGTCTGTTGAATCAACTTGCTTCCTTGGCCGGAATCGCTCACCCGCTGCTAACGGCAGAGCAAAAGCGACAGATTGGAAGTTCAGCGCGATGCGTAGGGCGGGAGTCCTTTGGACTCGAAGTTACCGTCGTAAATCACGCGCCATCTCAAGGTAATCGCCTTAACCCTATAAAACAACAGGTATTTCCCGTTTAACCGCGCCTTTTTCGCTTATGTGAGTTTCGCCGGACGCATGAGCAGGCACCGGGGAACGCCGGTCAGATCCTTCGGGCGGCTCTCGATCGTCAGCCCATTCGCCTCGAAGATCGCGGCGGCGGCTGGGTCTTGGCCGTCGCCGAGTTCGACAACAATAATTCCTTTTGGATCAATAAGTTGTGGCAATGCTGTTGCCAGGGCCCGAATCGCGTCGAGCCCATCTTTGCCACCGGCCAGGGCGAGGCGCGGGTCCCAGGCGCGGACTTCGGGCGCGGGGCCCGCGATCTCTCCGTCGGGTATGTAGGGCGGGTTCGCGAGGATGACGTCGAAGCGCGCGTGGAGGGCAGCCCCCCAGTCGCCGGACATGAAGGCCGTGCGCGGGCCGAGCGACAACGCTCGGGCGTTGCTCGCGGCGGCATGGGCGGCGTGCGGGTTGAGATCGACACCCAGCCCCCAGGCGTTCGGCAGTTCGGAGAGCAGAGCCAACAACAGCGCGCCCGACCCGGTGCCCAGG
>CAZNZI010000131.1:0-2203 GCA_964577475.1 uncultured Rhodospirillaceae bacterium | reverse complement strand
GGCACATGCCGCCCCGCCGATTACTGTGGCGGCGGTGGACGATTGGGATCGAATCGCGGCGGGGGACGGTTCGGATCGAAGGGCAGCGGCGGGCGGTTCGGCGGGCCGCCGTTCTGCGGAGGTCCGCCATTTGGTCCACTCGGCGGACCACCATTCTGACCGCCTTGCTGCTGCCCCCGTCCTTGCTGGCGGTTCGGCCGCGTGACGACCGGCGTGCCCCGGAAACAGCCGACCGTGTAGGGATATTCGCGCGTCAGCACATAGTGGTACATCGCGACGCGCTGGCCATCCCAATTGATCGTGCTGATCCGGCCATGGCATTCGTCGAGATCGGCGTCGGTCAATTCACGTCCCTGAGCGTCGTACATGCTGAAGATGCCGAACCCGTCGGCCATGTAGCCCAGCAGTTGCTCGTTCCCGGTCGCGCCCGGCAGGCAGGGGCTGGGGCCGTGATAATGGTACTCGCCCTCTTGCTGCGGATGGCCGTTGCAGAGGTCCTGCATCTCGTGCGCCACCGCGTCGCGCCCGCCGTCGTCGAGCGCGTTGAAGATCGGCACGCCGTTGAGCGCTATGCCGATCATGCCCATCCCCACACAGGTCACCTGTGAGGCCGGCTGGGGGTCTTTCGGCAACAGCAACATCACCGTCTGGGCAGTGATGCGGTTGGGATTACGGTCAATGCGATAGGCCGGATCGTTCTGCGCGACGGGGAAAGTCCCCGTGGGCGTATTGACCGGCAGCGCATTGCCCTGGAGCAGGCGGACGACCTGGCGGTTGGCCGTGCCGGTGACGATCTGGAACTTCGCCTCCGGCCAGACCACGCGGCCCTGCACGGCGAATTTCTGAGTCAGGTCCCAGGTGGTGCCGTGAATCCAGGGGCCGTTCACCTGCGCACCGGCCGCATTGGCATTGAACTGTGTACGGCATGACATGACATAGCCGCGCGCCGGCGTCGTCGTGACGCGGCCGTCGCCGAGCGGCAGGTGATGGGGATCGAGCCGGTCGGTATGGGTACCGTCGGCCAGCACGGGTGCCGCAATTAAAACCGCGAATAGCGCGCCCGCAACGGACCTCACCGTGCTCATGCGATCCGATCGATCACGCCGATCAATTCGCCGAGATGGGCGATCTTGTGGAAGCGCGACGACGCGGTCGGCGGGTCGCAGAGTTCGAGTGCCCAGGTGAGCTGGTGCGGCACATGCACGCCCCAGCCGCCCGCTTCGATCGCCGGCACCACATCCGATTTCAGCGAGTTGCCGACCATCATGCTGTGCGCCGGTCCATCGCCGTATTGGCTGAAGATGCGCTCATAGGTCGCGGCGCGTTTCTCGCTGACGATCTCGACCGCTTCGAAGATATCGCCCAGGCCAGATAAAGCCACCTTGCGCTCCTGCTCGAACAGATCGCCCTTGGTGATCAGGATCAGCTTGAACGTCCCGGCCAAGGCCTCCAGCGTCTCATGGACATGCGGCAGGGTTTCGACCGGATGCTGGGTCATCTCACGGCTGATGTCGAGGATGTTGGCGATCACGGAAGCGGGCACGCGGCCTTCGGTGATCTCGATCGCCGTGTCGATCATCGAGAGCGTGAAGCCCTTGATCCCGTAGCCGTAGAACTTCAGGTTCTTCTTCTCGGCTTCGAGCAGCCGCTCGGAGATGTGATCCTTCTCGGCATAGTCGAGCAACATCGCATCGAACTTGCCCTCGGTCAGGCGATAGAATGTCTCGTTCTGCCAAAGCGTGTCGTCTGCATCGAAACCAATCGTTGTCAGCGTCTTGGACATGGAACCCTTTAAACAGTGGCGAGGCCGGAGCGCCCCGGCATCAGGCGGCGGAAACCGAGCGCTTCCGCGATGTGGATGCGGCGCACGGCATCAGTGCCTTCGAGATCGGCCAAGGTGCGGGCCACGCGCAGCACGCGGTGGTAGCCGCGCGCCGACAGGTTCAGCCGCTCGACGGCGCGCGCCAGCAGGGTGCGGCCTTCGGCATCGGGCGTGGCGGTCGCCGCCAGCAGCTCGCCATCGGCCTGGCCGTTGGCGCGGGGCACCGGCCCCTGGGCCAGGGCCGGGTCCTTGCGTGCCAGCTCCGCCATGCGCTGGCGCTGGATGGCGCGGGCCGCGGCGACACGGGCCGCGACGTCGGCCGACGATTCCGCCGGCGGCGGCAGGGAGAGATCGGCCGGCGCCACCGGCGGCACGTCGATG
>CAZNZI010000130.1:0-2224 GCA_964577475.1 uncultured Rhodospirillaceae bacterium | reverse complement strand
AGGGTAGGGGCTTCTCTACCCTTACTCGCCCTTCTCGACCGAAGCGTCGCGCGCGGCCATGCTGGCTTCGCGTTCCGCATTGGTCAGCTTCGCGGCATAGCCGGTGGTCTGCTCGGAGATGCGGGCGGCCTTACCGCGCAGGTTGCGCAGGTAATAGAGCTTGGCGCGGCGGACATCGCCGCGGCGCACCACTTCGATCTCGGCCACGGCCGGAGAGTAGAGCGGGAACACGCGCTCGACGCCTTCGCCGTACGAAATCTTGCGCACGGTGAAAGAGCTGTTGAGTCCCGCATTGCGGCGCGCGATCACCACGCCTTCATAGGCCTGCTGGCGCACGCGCTCGCCTTCGACCACCTTCACGCCGACGCGCACGGTGTCGCCGGGCGCGAAGCTCGGGATGGTCTTGCCTGAGCTCAACTTTTCCATCTGCTCTTTTTCGAGCGTTTCAATCGTCGTCATGTTCATTCCTCGTCCGCTTTGGCAGCGACGTACCGGGCCCACAGGTCCGGACGGCGCTGCTTGGTTGCCTCTTCGGCCTGGCGCTGCCGCCAAGCCCTGATCCGCTCATGGTGACCCGACAGAAGCTCCTCGGGCACCGCGCGCCCGTCCCAAGTCTGGGGACGGGTGTAATGCGGGTACTCCAAAAGTCCCCGCGCGAAACTTTCCTCTTCGAGCGACTCTTCTTTCCCGATCACGCCGGGCAGAAGCCGCACGACCGCATCCATCAGGATCATGGCCGCCGGCTCGCCGCCGGACAGAACCACATCGCCGATGGAAACCTCTTCGGCGCCATGCGCGTCGAGCACCCGCTGGTCGACGCCTTCGAAGCGTCCGCACAGCATGGTCACGCGCCGCTCGGCGGCCAGTGCCTCCACGCGCTTCTGATCGAGCAGACGGCCGCGCGGGGTGAAATAGATCAAAGGTTCGGTGGTGCCGCCGTCCTCGGTGTGATGCGCGCGAATCGCGGCGTCGATCACATCGGGGCGCATCACCATCCCGGCGCCGCCGCCGAAGGGCGAGTCGTCGACGGTGCGGTGCTTGTTGTCGGCATAGTCGCGGATATTGACGGTCTCCAGCGCCCAGACGCCGTCTTCCAGCGCGCGCCCGGCCAGCGACTGGCCCAGCGGCCCCGGGAACATCTCGGGGAACAGGGTCAGCACCACAGCGGTCCAGTGCGGCTTCGCGGATGACTCAGTGGCGGGTTGCATGATCCGCCTCCTGATCGTCACCGTCGTCCTCGCCGTCATCATCGCCGTCGTCATCCTCGTCGTCGGCCGCCTCGGCTTCCATATCGGCCTGGCCGCCGGTCATCGCCGGAGGAGCGACGATGATCTTGCCGCCTTCCAGATCGACCTCGGGCACCACGTCCTCGTTGAACGGCAGCATCAGATTGCCGGCCGGTCCGTCGAGTTCGAGGATGTTGCCCGCGCCGAAGTCATAGACCGCCTTCACGATGCCGAGCGGCGTGCCGTCTTCGCGTTCCGCCTTCAGGCCGATCAGGTCGTCGAGATAGAACTCGTCGTCCTCGGCTTCAGGCAGAGCCTCGCGATCGACGAAGAAGCGCGCGCCCTTCAAGGCCTCGGCCTGGGTGCGATCGGAGATGCCGGTCGCCTTCACGATCACCACGCCTTTGGCGGTGCCGGTGACCTTCAAGGTCACCTTGGTCACTGTTCCATTGGCGGCTTCCATATCGACGGGGCCATAGGCAGCCAGGTCCTCGGGGTTGTGCGTGAAGCTCTTCACGCGCAACAACCCGCCCAGACCCTGGGCGCCCACCACCGCACCGACAAGAAGCCGCTCGGCCATGATCGTTCGACCGTCCTCGCGTTCGCCTTACGCCGCGGGCGCCGCGGCTGGAGCAGCGCCACCAGCGGGAGCAGCCTTCGCCGCCTCGGCCTTCGCGGCCACGGCCTTCTTCCGCTCTTCGCGCGGCAGTGCCTGCAGGGGCTGCTCGTGACGCTCCGGTGCCTTCACCAGGCCCAGGCCCGAGAGGATGCGCGCGAGACGCTCGGTCGGCTGCGCGCCCTTGCTCAGCCAATGCTTGATGCGGTCCTGGTCGAGGTGGAGCCGTTCCTTATGGTCGTGCGGCAGCATCGGGTTGTAGCTGCCCAGACGCTCGATGAACTTGCCGTCGCGCGGGCTGCGCGAATCGGCGAGCACGACGCGGTAGAACGGACGCTTCTTGGTGCCGGCGCGAGCCAGGCGAATCTTCAACGACATTGCT
>CAZNZI010000129.1:0-1758 GCA_964577475.1 uncultured Rhodospirillaceae bacterium | reverse complement strand
CGGACCAGAGCGGTCCGGCGCGCCCAGCCTCAGCGACTACCAGCGGCGATGGTGGTAGTAACCTTCGTGGACGTACACGCCGCCATACACGACCGGCGGCGAGCTGTAGTAATAGCCGCCACGATAGTAGTGCGGACCCGGCGCGGGCTCATAAACGGCGCAGGCCGCCAGCGAACCCATCGTCAGAGCGATGGCCAGTGGGGCGACGAGACGACGAAGCTTACGCATTGCAGCCTCCTGCTCTTGGACATGGCCTGAACGCTTCAGGCCCTCTTAGAACGTCAGCCGATAACCCACCTCGACATTGTGGGTCGCGAATTCGGAATGCAGATTCCCGCCCACGTTGTCGGTGAAGGTCGGATCGTCGACGGCGAAATAGCGATAGCCGGTATAAATCGTACCGTTCGGCGTCAGCTGATAGCCGATGCCCGCCATGGCCTGATAGGCGAAGGCGAGGTCTTCATCGGAGGTCACCCGGCTGCCGTTGATGTCGACGCCGTTGAAATTGACGTTCGCGAAACCGATACCCGCACCGATATACGGCTTGATCGGCCCGCCGGTGTCGAAGTCGTAATAGCCGTTGCCCATCATGCTGACGGCGCTCGCGTCGCCGCCCGCGCCGCGGCCGGAGAGGCCCAGGCCGCCCGGGCTGTAGACGGTGGCGTGGCCCAGATCCACGCGGTGATAGCCGAGTTCGGCCTCGGCGCGGAACCCGCTGCCGAGTTCCTTACCCAACGCCGCATTCAGGTCGTAGCCGGGATTGGCGCCGGTCACGTCGAACACGCTGCCGCTGCTGGAGTGGCTGTGCACGTTGTCCATGAACGCCATCCCCGCCGATGCGCTGGTGTACCAGCCGGTCGACGTGGTCAATTGCTTGCCGTTGTCCTGATCGCCGTCGGCGGCATAGGCCGCCCCCGACAGGGTGATCGCCGCAACGGCGGCCGCGATGGCGAAACTCGACTTTGTCATGCCCACAAAACTCCTCGTGCCCATAGGCCGGACGCGCGCAGCGTCACGGCTTGTGAGGCGGAGTGTGGGTGTGACCTGTGGCGTCGATCAGGGCGCGTTTATGACATTCTCGCGCCACATGTGGCGGTTCCCGCACAATGAGGAAACGTCGTGTAACGCAGATTTTTGCGCGCCACACGCGCCAGGCGAAACTTAGTTTCCCGGGACTGAAGGGGGCGCCGGCGGCGGCAATACAGGGGGTTGTATTCCAGCCTCTTGCGCGGCGGCTGCGACGCGCCGTTCGATTTCCGCCCGGATATCGGAGTCGGCAGGCAATTCGCCCGCGAGCTTCAGCCATGCGCTGATCGCAGATTTGTCATCCCCCGCCTGGGCATCCGCGAGGGCGAGATAGAAGCGCGCGACGGGATTCTGCGGTTCTTTTGTCACGGCGATGCGGAAGGCGTCTTTTGCCCTGGGCGTCACCATGCCTTGCGCCGCTAGGGTCAGGGCCTCGCCCAGCGCGACCTGGACCGGCGCGCCGGCGCGGTCTGGCGCCAGTTGCAGCACGCGCCCATAGGCTTCCGCCGCCTTGTCCCAATGGGCCAGCCCGCTCTCGGTGCGTGCCAGCAGCATCCAGCCATCGGCATCGCCGCCGGTGCTCTTGAGCCGTGCTTCGAGCCGCGCGGCAGCATCTTCCACATCGCGATGGCCGGTGCTCATCTCGGTCTGGGTGTCGCGCTGCGCGAAGGGCATGTCCGGTACGCCCGGGGCGCCCAGGATCATGTAAAAGCCGGTCGCCCAGACGGCGAC
>CAZNZI010000128.1:0-10021 GCA_964577475.1 uncultured Rhodospirillaceae bacterium | reverse complement strand
AAGATGTTGTCCTCGGCCGAAATCGGCACGCTGATTGCGGCGCTCGGCACCGGCATCGGGCCCGAGGATTTCGACGCCACCAAGTCGCGCTACCACAAGATCATCATCATGACGGACGCCGATGTCGACGGCAGCCATATCCGTACGCTACTGCTGACCTTCTTCTACCGCCAGATGCGCGAGCTGATCGAGAAGGGCTATCTCTATATCGCCCAGCCGCCGCTCTACCGCGCCAAGCGCGGGCAGTCCGAGGTCTATCTCAAGGACGACCGCGCACTCGACGATTATCTGATGGAAGGCGGCCTGACCGATGCCGTGCTGACGCTGCATGATGGCCGCCAGATGGCCGGGCCGCAGTTGCGCGAGCTGGTCGAGGAAGCCCGGCGGGTGAAGGGGCTGATCGGCGCCATCACGCGGCGCGTGCCTCATCGCATCCTCGAACAGGTGGCGATCGCGGGTGCCTTCAATCCTTACGTGCTCGATGATCCGACGCGCGCCGGCGAGGCGGCCGCCTATCTGGCCCGCCGTGCCGACGCGCTGGAAAAGCCGACGGAACGCGGCTGGAAGGGCCGCGCCTCCGAGGCCGGCGGTCTCGTCTTCGAACGCACCCTGCGCGGCGTGAAGGAAATCCACGTGGTCGATGCGGCGCTGATCCGTTCGGCCGAAGCGCGCAAGCTCGACGAACTGGCCGACAGCCTGCAGGGCAACTACGTCAAGGCCGCGGAATTCATCGTGAAGGACAAGAAGACGCGCGTGATGGGCCCGGTCGGGCTGTTCGAGGCGGTCCTCGAAGCCGGCCGCAAGGGCGTGGCGATGCAGCGCTACAAGGGTCTCGGCGAGATGAACCCCGATCAGCTCTGGCAGACGACGCTCGATCCGGAAGTCCGCGCGCTGCTCCAGGTGAAGATGCAGCACATCGACGAATCCGATCAGGTCTTCTCGACCCTGATGGGCGACATCGTCGAACCGCGCCGCGACTTCATCGTCAAGAACGCGCTCAAGGTGGCCAACCTCGACGTGTGATCCGATGCCGAATTGCAAGTGCCGCCGCGCCCCATCAGGCAGGCCGGCACCGTGTCGCATCGGCATGTACTGATCGGGGTCCGATGAGCATCGTTGCTGCCCATATCTACGGCGATGGAAAACGGCTGCGGCCGGTCGATCTCGAGGCTCCGCAAAGCCTTGAGATGGCGAGGGACGAATTCGCCTGGATCGGCCTGTCTGAACCCGGCGAGGACGAGTTGCGGGTACTTCAGGCGCGGTTCAATCTTCATCCCCTCGCGGTGGAGGATGCGCTCAAAGCGCATCAGATTCCCAAGGTCGATGTCTATGGCGACCAATTATTCGTCGTCGCGCGCACCGCACATCTCGACGGCGAGCGGATCGCCTATGGCGAGACCGATATCTTCGTCGGCCCCAATCACATCATTACGGTGCGCCATGGCTCGGCGCGGGCGCATAGCGAATTGCGTCAAAAACTTGAGGCGGCGCCAAGCTTTCTCAAGCACGGCGTCGACTATGTCCTGCATGCCGTGCTCGATTTCGTCGTCGACGGATATCTGCCGATCGTCGAGGCGATCGAGGAAGAAGTGGGCGTCATGGAGCGGCGCGCGTTGGATGCCTTTCTCAGCCGCGAGGAGGTGACGCGGATATTCAATCTGCGCCGCGACCTTATGCGCTTCCGGCGGATTCTGGGGCCGATGGAGGAAGTTGCGGGGCGGTTCGAAAATCATGATTTGCCCTGCATCGATCCGGAAGTGCGCCCCTATTTCAGCGATGTGCGCGACCATGTTCGCCGCGTGGCCGCGATGGTCGATGCTCTCCGCGAGGTCCTGGCTTCGGTATTCGAGGCGAGTACCCTGCTCGAACAGCAACGCCAGGGCGTGATCACGCGGCAACTCGCAGCCTGGGCCGCAATTCTCGCGGTCCCGACGGCTATCGCCGGCATCTACGGCATGAACTTCGAGGTGATGCCGGAACTGCACTGGCACTATGGGTACTACGTCGTGATCGGTGTCATCGTCGCCCTGTGTGCGCTGCTTTACTTGAGGTTCCGGCGCGCGAAATGGTTGTGACGCCTGAATGCCCCTCCTAACCGGAAAGACGCTGCCGGCCTATGCGATCGCGTTCGACATGGACGGCACATTGATCCACTCGACGGCGGTGGTCGAGCGCGTCTGGCGGACCTGGGCAGACGAGCATCGCCTCGATACCCGGCACCTTCTGCGCAATATCCATGGCCGCCGTGCAGTTGAAGTCGTGCAGCGGTTCGGCCCCGCCCATCTCGACCCCGTTCGAGAAGCCGCGCGCCTGGCGGACATATCGAAGTCGGCGCTCGAAGGACTGATCGAGGTCAAGGGCGCCAAGGCTCTCCTGGCCACTGTGCCGCGCAACCGCTGGGCTATCGTGACCTCAGCGCCACGTGAACTCGCCAAGGCCTGGCTGCGTTATGTCGGCATCCCCATCCCCGACATCTTCATCACGGCGGAAGACGTGGCGAACGGCAAACCCGACCCGAGCGGCTATCGCGCGGCTGCGGCGGCTTTGACATGCCGGCCCGAGAAGATGGTCGTGTTCGAAGATGTGCCTGCCGGTTTCGAGGCCGCCGAACGCGCAGGCGCCAAACTCGTCGCGCTTGCCACGACTCACACACCCGACGATCTCGGAGACCGCGACTGGATCACGGATTTCAGCGGCGTCCGTTACGACAGTGGCACACTGATCTTCGGCTAATCCCCACGCCCACTCGCATGTCCGTGGCGCGCTGCCCCTAAGACATATTTCGACATATCCGGACGCATCCCACACATCCGCGGAACACCGTGCGGTCAAGTTCCATTACGACCATAAGGAAGCCGCCGGCGGTTCCCCGCCCGGGATCGCGCGGCATTCTACTCGTGCAGAACGCTTTGCGCTCGCAATCTTGAGGGTCAGCGGGAGAAAACAATGACGACGGTCAAAATGAACTTCACCCTTCTGGGTGGGTTGTCCTTGGCTTTGGGGATTTTGACGGCGGGTTCGCTGATCGAGCTCAGCAGCGCATCGGCCGACAAGGCGCGCGCTTACGACAACCGGTATCAGTCCTATCTTCTGGCCGGCGAGCTCCGCCAGAGCTCCGATGATCTGACTCGCCTCGGTCGGACCTACGTGGTCACCGGCGACAAGTCCTACAAGCAGCAGTACATGGATATCCTCGCCATCCGCAACGGCGAGAAGCCGCGCCCGCAAGCCTATAATCGCATCTATTGGGATTTCGTGGCCGCCGGCCAAGCCAAGCCGCGCCCCGACGGGGCATCCGCCCCGCTGCTGACCCTGATGAAGCAGCAGGGCTTCACGGATGCCGAATTCCAGCAGCTCGAGGAAGCCAAGAAGAATTCCGACGGTTTGGTCGGGCTTGAGACCGAGGCCATGAACCTCGTGGAAGGGCTCGACAAGGACGGCAAGCCCCTGGCCGCGCCGGACCAGGCCAAGGCGATTGCGCTGGTCCATTCGAAGCAATATCACCTCTACAAAGCGCAGATCATGGCGCCGATCGACCGTTTCTTCGTCCTGCTCGATGAACGGACCCAGAGTGCCATCGAGGCGGCATCCGCGCGGTCGTCCTTCTGGCAATCGGTCTCGATGGGCCTGATCGGGTTGCTGGTGATTTCCGTGCTGACCTTGTGCGGCTACATCTACCGCAATGTCGTGCGCAGCCTGTCGCGCTTCGAAGCGACGACGCATGCGTTTTCGGCAGGCAATTTCGAAGTCGAGGTGGCGGAGTCCCATCGCCGCGACGAGATCGGCAGCATCGCGCGCTCGCTCCAGGAGTTCCGCAACAGCATGAAGCGGAGCGCGGAACTGGCGGAAACGCAGCGGGCCGAACAAAGGACCAAGGAAGAGCGGACCCGGAAGGTCAATGCGCTGATGGACGATTTCGACGCCAATGTCGGCAATGTGGTGCAGTCGGTTTCGTCGCAGGCCATTCAGATGGTCGATTCCGCCCAATCGCTCTCGGCCACGGCCGAGGCGGCCACCGGCAAGGCCTCGTCGGTCGCGGCAGCTTCTGAGCAGGCGACCGCAAATGTGCAGACGGTGGCCAGCGCGACGGAAGAACTCACCGCCTCGATCGGCGAGATCAGCCGTCAGGTGGCGCAGTCGAGCAAGGTGGCGGCCAGCGCCGTCTCCGAGGCCGAGCGCGCCAATCAGATGGTGCGGGGTCTGACCGAGGCCGGCCAGAAGATCGGCGCCGTGGTGGCCCTGATCACCGACATCGCCAATCAGACCAATCTGCTGGCATTGAACGCCACGATCGAAGCGGCGCGCGCCGGCGAGGCGGGCAAAGGCTTCGCGGTGGTGGCGGCGGAGGTCAAGAATCTCGCCAACCAGACCGCCAAGGCGACGGAAGAGATCGGCGGCCAGATCAGCGGCGTGCAGGCGGCGACCCAGGAGGCGGTGCAGGCGATTCAGACGATCGGCAAGACGATCGCCGAGATCAACGGTATCGCTTCGACCATCGCCGCCGCGGTGGAACAGCAGAGTGCGGCAACCAAGGAGATCGCGCGCAATGTCGAGCAGGCGGCCACCGGCACGCAGGACGTCACCTCGAACATCACCGGCGTGACTCAGGCGGCCAACGACACGGGCTCCGCGGCAAGCCAGGTGCTGACCTCGGCCCAGGATCTGACGCGCCACGCCGAGACGATGCGCGGACTGGTCACCAAGTTCCTGGCCGAGGTGAAGTCGGCCGCATAAGCATCGGATCGGATCGTAAAAAAGGAAAACGGCCGCCGCTACTGGCGGCCGTTTTCATATGTCGTAAGCGACGATCTCGGCGACCAGCCCGTCCCGTGTTTCCGACGGCAGCAATGCCGCTCGCGCGGCACGCTCGGCGAATGCCTTCATCTCCGCTCTCGAATAGCCGAAGGTCTTTGCCATCAGCAGATATTCGCGATTGATGTCGGTGTCGAACATCGGCGGGTCGTCGGAGTTGAGCGTAATGTAGAGGCCGTAGTCGTTCATGCGCTTGAACGGGTGATTGCCGAGCGCATCGACCACCTTCAGGCACACATTGGACGATGGGCAAACCTCGAGCGGGATCTGCCATTCCTCGAGAAATGCCATGACGCTTTCGTCATTCACGGCGGCAACGCCATGACCGATGCGGACCGCGCCTAACTGCTCGACGGCAACGCGGATACTGGCGGCTGTCCCGGTTTCGCCGGCATGGATCACCGCCGGCACGCCGGCCTCGCCGGCCAGCGCAAAGGGGTGTGCGAAGGCCTCAGGCGGGAAACCGACCTCGTAGCCACCCAGGCCGAGTGCGATGACCAGTCCGTCGCCATGGCTGTCCGCGACCCATTCGGCCACCGCCATCGACTGCTCGGGTGTCGCATAATCGCGTGGGATGTCGATGATCAGACCGAGCGAGATCGGATGCGTCTCGCGCACTTCATCCAGTGCCTGGCGGATCGCCGCGATCTGGTCGGTGAAGGCGATGCCGTTGTTCACGAAATGGGTCAGCGCGGTGAAGGTCGCCTCGGTGTGGCGCACATTCTGCCGCGCCTGGTTGCGCAGAAAATCGAGCGCGACCTGATAGATGTCCTCTTCGCTCTGGATCGCCTTCGAGAAGGCCCAGTAGACCTCGGCGAAATGCGGGAAATCGGTGAAGCGGTACCAGTCGCGGAATTCGGCCAGGGTCTTGGGCGGCAGGTCGACCTTGTTCTTCTGGGCCAGACGCATCAGCGTCTCGGGCAGGATCGCGCCTTCCACATGGACATGCAGTTCGACCTTCGGCAGGCCGGCCACCCAGTTTTCCGTCACATCGGTCATTGTTCGTTCCGTCGGTCAGCAAATGGTCACCACACGAGGGCGCCACTCTCCTCCCGGCGCGGGCCGACTGCAAACGAAATAACGGCGCGGGCCTGTCGACCCGCGCCGTTCACAACCACCGCTCGATGGCGGGGATCGCGTGCCCGAACGCGACCCCTCGACCGTCGATCGTCAGTGCGACAGTTCGCCGATGTCGCGGCGTGGCGGGATCTTGCGTGCCGCGAACAGGCAGAGCGCCGCCAGGATTGCCGCCACGGCCCCGCTCGACGCGGCCACCGCGCTGCTGTAGCCGTCGCCGACCAGCCCGCCATAGATCGCCAGCCCCACCGTGCCGCCGATCGGTCCGGTGATGCCGATGAAGGCGGCACCCGTGCCGCGGATGCGGGTCGGATAGGATTCACCCACATAGGCGAAGAACGGCGCCGCCGCACCCTGGGCGAAGAAGAGGACCAGCGAATAGAAGATCACCACGGCGGTGAAGCCGGTCGCCACGAACAGCAGGATGAAGGTGCAAACCGCCGCCAGAAGCTGGGCGATGATCACCGCGTCGCGCCGGCCGATGCGATCGCCCAGCCAGCCGAACAGCAGGTAGCCGAGAATGGCCACCGCATTGCCGAAGACCACCGTCCACAGCGCGCCGTTCAGCTCGATGCCCTTGCTCTGCGCCAGGATGCTGGTGGCCAGCACGGTCATCTGGACGTCGCCGATGATCTTGAAGAAGAACATCAGGCCGACGGCAACCGAGTGCTTGCGCAGTTCCGGCGAGAACAGTTCCGCATAGGTGTTCTTGCGGTCGCCGACGATGTCGATGTTCCAGCGGCTGCTGAGGCGTAGGCTTTCCTGCTCCTGCCCTTCGCGGCGCAGCTTGCGCAGGAATTGCAGCTTCAGGAAGTAGGGCGACTCCTTCAGCCCCATCCGCAGGAAGAAGATCACGATCAGCGGGAAGGTGGCCACCGCGAACACGCCGCGCCAGCCCAGGGAATCGGAGAAGAGCGCGGCCAGACCGGCCGACAGCATCACACCCACCGGCCAGCCGGCCTGCACCATGCCGTAGAAGAAGCCCTTGCGCTGGGCGCCGAAGACTTCGTTGAGATAGGCCGAGTTGACGGCCTGCTCCGACATGCCGAAGCCCGAGAGCGAGCGGACGATGGCGAGCGACAGCGGACCGAAGGCGAGCGCCGCCAGGCCCGAACTGATCGCCGCGCCGCCCGTGGTGACGAACAGCGCCGTGCGCCGGCCCAGGAAGTCGATCATCGGCCCCACGGCCAGCGCCACCACCAGCGAACCGATCGAGACGAAGGTGGCCACGAAGGAGGCGGTGCTGTCGGACCATCCGAAATCCTTCTGGATGGCCGGCAGGATGTTGCCGAAGGTGATCAGGTCGTACACCGCCATGGTCCAGGCGAGGAACGCGACGATGGCGGTGTAGCGCACCTCGCCTTTGCTGAATTCGGGAAAATTCGGCGTGCCGGCCGACGATGCTGTACTCGTTTGCGTTTCCAATGCCATGTGACCCTCCTCACATAGAACGTTGATGACGGGTATCCCGTCCCTAAGGTGCTCAGCTCTTCTTCCGCGCGTGGCCGTTCGCACCGCTCAATAAAGCAATCAAACTCTCGGGCAGGCCGACGAAGCGTTTCGTCGGTTTGGAATAGCCGGACGGCGTGCTGGCCCCGGATTGCCGCGTGGCCAATTCATGGGCCCGGCGCAGTGCCGGCTCCAATCCGGCGGCGACCGGCATGCCGAGTTCCTTCGTCAGCAGCGCGCCCATGCCGGTGAACGGCGCCCCGCCCAACACGACGGCTTTCGCCGCGGCATTGGCCGGGCTCCGCACATGATCGCCGATCGCCTCGGCGAACCGTTTCTGGTTGCCGGCCACGTCGAGCACCGAGGCTTCGATGAACTGGATCGCCGTCAATTGCCCCAGCACGCCGCAGCGCGCAACCTGTGCCTCGATGGCGGGCTTCAGTCCCGCACCCATGGTGACGATGGCGAAGGGCCGGCCATCGCGGCTGGCTTCCAGGATCGCCGATGCGCCGGTGCCGACGACGGGGACGGTGAGCACGCTGGCCGCCGCGTCGAGCCCCGGATCGCCGAACGCACCGATCACGACAGCCTCATATCCGTCGCGCTGCTCGGCCAGGGCGGCCAAGACGGCGTGCCCGGCGATGCAGGCTTCAGCCGGCGTTTCGATCGCTTCGGCGCCGAAGGGGGCGTTGATCACGGTGACTTGGGTGCCCTCCATCGCCATCGCATCCAAACCGCGCCGGATCACCTCTGAGACGGTGGGGCTGGTGTTGGGGTTGATGACGAGGATGCGGGTCATCGGGGTGGTGCCGCCTGAGGTGCGCCGGTGGCGGCCAGCCAATGGCGCGCGATACTTTCGCGCGTGGCGAACCACACGCCACCCTTGTCGCGCATATGGGCGAGAATCTTTTCCAACCCGCCCATGCGGGCCGGGCGGGCGATGATCCGCAGATGCAGGCCGATCGACATCATGCGGGGCCGGGTTTCGCCCTCGCGCCACAGCCAGTCGAAGGCATCGCAGACATAGGTGGCGAAGTCGTTGCCGGTGACGAAGCGGTCCTGGTGCTGGAACTGCATGTCGTTGGTGTCGAAGGCATAAGGCAGCACCAGATGCGGCTTGCCGGCGACGGTAGCGCGGTAGGGCAGATCGTCGTTATAGGCATCGCTGTCGTAGAGGAAGCCCATCTCGGCCAGAAGGCGGCGCGTATTGGGCGTGCTGCCCGACCGGGTGTGCCATCCCACAGGCCGCTTGCCGGTGGCGGCTTCGATGGCGGCCATGGCCTTCTGGATATTGGCGCGTTCGGTCGCCTCGTCCATTGCCGAGCCCGCATGGGACTCCCAGCGATAGCCGTGGGCAGAAACCTCGTGGCCGCGCGCGGCCGCATCCTTGGCCAGCCAGGGCGAGACCTCGACGGCACGGCCGCAACTGCTCAGGGTCGACGACACGCCGTAGCGCTCCAGCAGATCCATCAGCCGCCAATAGCCGGCGCGGGTTCCGTATTCGAAATGGCTGTCGATGCAGGGATCGGCGCGACCCTGGACCTGGTGAATCACCTCGTAGACCGCCTCGTTGTGGCTGTCGCCGTCGGCGATCGAAAACTCGGCGCCTTCCTCGAAATTGACGACGACCGACACGGCCACACGCGCCCCATCGGGCCACCGCACCGGCGGCGGATTGTTGCCGTAACCCAGGAAGTTGCGCTTGGTCCCCTGCGTCATCGCCCCTCTGATCCGGTCCCCGGTTGCGGGCAGCGGCGGCTCCGCCGGCCGGTCAACAATCCGACCCAAATTGTCAACAATACTGAAATTATTGTCAACAATTTGGGTCGCCCATTTGACGGGCTTTACACGGCAGTGATAGCGTCCGTCGTGTCTTTTCAATATCTTAGAATGGAAACAGCGCGCTGCCGGTGTGGCGCGCCGGGACCAATCGACGCCAGGACGCCGCCTTGACCACTCGACCCCGCCGGCCCGCCCAACGCCTCAAACCCGTGCCGCGCCAGAAAAAGGCGATGGCCGACGAGCAGATGCACCGGGCGATCACCGATGCGCTGATGGCCGGCGACCTCCCGCCCGAGACGCGCCTGGGCGAGCATCAACTGGCGACCATCTTCGGCGTGACGCGGGCGCGGGTGCGGGCCGTTCTGCATCGCCTGGTTCATGAGAAGCGTCTGGTGTTGATCCCCAATCGCGGCGTCTTCGTGCCGGTGCCGTCGCCCGAGGAGGCGCGTGAGGTCTATTTCGCCCGCCGCCTGCTGGAGAAGGGCGTCGTCGCCGAACTGGCAACGCGGGCCCGCGCCGGCGGCGTCGAGCAGATCCGCGGCCATGTGCGGCTGGAGCACGAAACGGCGGCGCGCGGCGACCGCCATCTGTCGATCAAGCAGTCGGGTGCGTTTCATCTGCTGCTGGCCGACATGCTCGAGAATGTCGAGCTCTCGCGCTTTCTGCGTGAACTGATCTCGCGCTCGTCGCTGATCGTCTCGCTCTACGAACCGATGGGCCTTTCATCCTGCGCCGTCGACGAGCACGACTTCATCGTCGATGCCATCGCGCGCCACGACGTGACGGCGGCGCAGAAGCATATGGACGAGCATCTGGCCGGGATCGAGACGCGGCTGCGCTTCCGCCGGCCCAACGGGGGCAAGCCCGATCTCGCCGCCGTGCTGATGAAGGCGCGGCCGCG
>CAZNZI010000127.1:0-7612 GCA_964577475.1 uncultured Rhodospirillaceae bacterium | reverse complement strand
GGCGGTCATGAAGGCCGGCACATCGGCGACGTGCTCGACGACTTCCATCGCCAGGATCACGTCGAACTGGCCGGCGAGGTCTTCCGGCATGACGTTGCGGTAGTCGATGGCGAGGCCCATCGTCTCGGCATGGCGTTTGGCCACCTCGATATTGTTGGCGGCCGCATCGATACCGGTGACGGCGAAACCGAGCCGCGTCATCGGCTCGCACAGGAGCCCGGCGCCGCAGCCGACATCGAGCAGGGAGAGCCCGGCAAAGGGCTTCGTCGCCTTCGGGTCGCGGCCGAAATGGGCCGCCAGATGGTCGCGCAGGAATTCGAGCCGCGGCGGATTGAGCTGGTGAAGGGGCCGCATCGGCCCGGCCTCGTCCCACCAGGTGGCGGCAAGTCTTTCAAATCGCGCGATTTCTTCAGGTTCGGCGGTGCCGGCGACGGTCATGGACGGCTCCTTACCCAGCCTGCCCCGATTCCTTGCTGGAGGGCAGCGGCTAGAGTATGTATACGCGCCCAATAAGCCCGGCAACCGGTTTGCTGGGCTGGATTTTTCCAAGGAACGATCAGAGAAAACTATGGCGCGTATCGTCATGAAGTTCGGCGGCACATCGGTGGCCGATACCGAACGCATCAAGAATGTCGCCCGCCGGGTAAAGGCGGAGGCGGATCGCGGGAACCAGGTCGCGGTGGTGGTGTCGGCCATGTCGGGCACGACCGATCAGCTGGTCGCCTGGTGCCGCCAGATCGCCCCGATCCACGACCCGCGCGAATATGACACCGTTGTCGCCACGGGTGAGCAGGTGACCATCGGGCTGCTGGCTATCGCGTTGCAGCAGATCGGCGTGAAGGCGCGGTCCTGGACCGGTTGGCAGATCCCTGTCATCACCGACACGGCGCATGGCAAGGCGCGCATCGAGCGGATCGAGACCAAAGAGCTCGAGAAACGCATGGCAACCGGCGAAGTGGCCGTGGTGGCCGGCTTCCAGGGCATCGGCACCGACGACCGGATTGCGACCTTGGGCCGCGGCGGCTCGGACACCAGCGCGGTGGCGCTGGCTGCTGCACTGCACGCGGACCGATGCGACATTTATACCGATGTCGACGGGGTCTATACGACCGACCCGCGGATCGTTGCCAAGGCCAAGAAGCTCGATAAGATAACTTACGAAGAGATGCTGGAACTGGCTTCGCTGGGCGCCAAGGTTCTGCAGACGCGCTCGGTCGAAATGGCGATGAAGCACCGCGTTCGCGTGCAGGTGCTTTCGAGCTTCACAGACGCCCCCGGCACTCTTGTTTGCGACGAGGATGAGATCGTGGAAAAGGAATTGGTGAGCGGCATCGCTTTCAGCCGCGACGAAGCGAAGATCACTTTGATGGGCGTCGACGACCGCCCCGGCGTAGCCGCGGCCATTTTCGGCCCGCTGTCGGAAGCCAACGTCAATGTCGACATGATCGTGCAGAATGTGACCGCCGACGGACGCCACACCGATATCACCTTCACGGTGGGCAAAGCCGATCTCGACCGCGCGGTGCAACTGCTCGAGTCGAAGAAGAGCGAGCTGGTCTATCAGCGCCTGGTGCCGGATGCCGATGTGGTGAAGGTGTCGGTGATCGGCGTCGGCATGCGCAGCCATGCGGGCGTGGCGCAGCTGATGTTCCGCACGCTGGCCGACAAAGCGATCAACATCCAGGTGATCTCGACTTCCGAGATCAAGGTCAGCGTGCTGATCGCCGAGGAATACACCGAACTGGCCGTGCGCGCGTTGCACAGCGCCTACGGTCTGGACGCCGCGTAAAGGAAAAGGGGGACGCGGGCCATGACGGCAACGCGGCTCGAACATCTCTGGCGCCGGGGACGCGAGTTCCTCGGCGTCGAGCACGCCATCATGGGCGGCGCGATGAGCTGGATTTCGGAGCGCCACCTCGTGGCTGCGATCTCGAATGCCGGCGGGTTCGGCGTGATCGCCTGCGGCTCGCTCAATCCCGAAAAGCTCTCGGCCGAGATCGAGGCGACCCAGACGCTGACGGCCAAGCCCTTCGGCGTGAACCTGATCACCATGCATCCGCAGCTCAACGAGCTGATCGAAGCGTGCGGGCGGATGCAGGTGGGTCACATCGTGCTCGCGGGCGGCCTGCCGCCGGCGGCCGCGATGGCGCGCATCCGTGAACTGGGCGCCAAGCTGATGTGCTTCGCGCCCACCGTCGCGGTGGCCAAGAAGCTGATCCGAAGCGGTGCGGGCGCGATCGTGATCGAAGGCACCGAAGCCGGCGGCCATATCGGCCCGGTGGCGACCAGCGTTCTGGCCCAGGAAATCCTGCCCGAGATCCGCGACGTGCCGGTCTTCGTGGCCGGCGGCATCGGCCGCGGCGAAGCGATCGCCTCCTTCCTCGAAATGGGTGCGTCGGGCGTGCAGCTCGGAACCCGCTTCGTCTGCGCCAAGGAATGCATCGCGCACCCGAAGTTCAAGCAGGCCTTCATCCGCGCCAGCGCGCGCGATGCGGTGCCGACCGTACAGGTGGACGCCAATTTCCCGGTGATCCCGGTCCGCGCCCTGGTCAACGAAGGCACGCGCCGCTTCGTCACGTTCCAGCACGAAGTGATCGGCCGCTTCAACAAGGGCGAGCTCGACCAGAAAAGCGCGCAGCTCGAAATCGAACATTTCTGGGCCGGGGCCCTGCGCCGCGCCGTGATCGACGGCGATGTCGAGAATGGTTCGCTGATGGCGGGCCAGAGCGTCGGCATGGTCGGCAGCGAGCAGACCACGGCCGAGATCATCGCCGCGCTTGTCGCCCAGGCAGGCACCGCCCTTGCCACGCGCGGGAGCCCGGAGGCGGCAGTCCTATGAGCTCCCTGCCGCCATGAAGGCATCCGGTGCCATCCCCGTCTCGCGCCGGCTGCTGGGCCGCCTGCGCGATGTCATGGCGGGCGGCGGCACTGCGCAGGATCGCCTTAACAAAGTTGTCAAACTCATCGCCATCGACATGGTGGCGGAAGTCTGCTCCTGCTACGTGATGCGTGCCGGCGAAGTGCTCGAACTCTTCGCCACCGAAGGTCTGCTCCTCGAAGCCGTGCACAAGACCCGCCTGCGTGTGGGCGAAGGCCTGGTCGGCGATATCGCCGCTCATGGGCGGTCGCTCGCGCTCTCCGATGCGCAAGCCCATCCAAGTTTCGCCTACCGGCCGGAGACGGGCGAAGAGATCTACAACTCGCTGGTCGGCGTGCCGATCGTCCGAAGCGGCCGCGTCATCGGCGTCCTGGTCGTCCAGAACAAGAGCCGCCGCCACTACACCGACGAAGAGGTCGAGACGCTCGAGACCGTGGCCATGGTGCTGGCCGAACTGGTCTCCTCGGGCGAATTGATCGAGAAGGGCGAGTGGGCGCCGGTCGACGGCAATGCGCTGCTGCCGCTGCGGATCGAAGGCGTGCGCCTGAATGCGGGCGTCAGCATCGGCCAGGCCGTCATGCACGACGCCGGCATCGTGATCCGTCATCTGGTCTCGGAAAATCCCGATGCGGAAGCCGAGCGCCTGCGCCAGGGCCTTGCGCGCCTGCGCAACGATCTCGATCAATTGCTGGAAGCGCAGGACCTGGCCGGCGGCGAGCACCGCGAGGTGATCGAAACCTTCCGCATGTTCGCCGATGACGCGGGCTGGATCGGCCGCATCGGCGAAGCGATCCGCTCGGGCCTCACCGCCGAAGCCGCCGTGCAGAAGGTGCATGAGGACACGCGCCTGCGCATGAGCCAGGTGACTGACTCGTACCTGCGCGAGCGCCTGCACGATCTGGAGGACCTGGCCAACCGGCTGCTCAAGCATCTGGTCAGCGACGAAGAGACGGCGAACACCAAGCACGAACTGCCCGACAACGCTGTGCTGGTCTGCCGCACCATGGGGCCGACCGAGTTGCTCGACTACGACCGGCGCAAGCTGCGCGGCCTGGTGCTCGAAGAAGGTTCGCCGACGATGCATGTGGCGATCGTCGCCCGCGCGCTCGACATCCCGGTGATCGGCCGCGTCAAGGACGCGCTCGCCAAGATCGAGGCGATGGATCTTGTGATCGTCGACGGCGACAACGCCCAGGTGCTGGTGCGGCCCTCCGACGATTTGCAGGAAATCTTCGCAGCCAGTCTGCGCGCCCGCGACGACAAGCGCGCCGCCTATGCGGCGATGCGCGATCTGCCGGCCGTCACGCGCGACGGCACGGGCGTCAAATTGATGCTGAATGCGGGCCTGCAACTCGACCTGCCGCAACTCGAGACGACGGCCGCCGACGGGATCGGTCTTTACCGCACCGAGATTCCGTTCATGGCCCGGCCGCAATTGCCGGACGTCCCGGCGCAGACATTGCTCTACGGCCGCATCCTCGACCAGGCGAACGGAAAACCTGTCGTGTTCCGCACCCTCGATGTCGGCTCCGACAAGCTGCTGCCCTATTGGGAGAGCGGCGGCGAAGACAACCCCGCCATGGGCTGGCGGTCGATCCGCATCACACTCGACCGGCCCGCCGTCCTGCGCCACCAGTTGCGCGCCCTGATCGCCGCCGCGGCCGGACGCGCGCTGCATGTGATGTTCCCGATGGTGGCCGAGGTGGCCGAACTCATTCAGGCGCGCGGCTTGCTCGACATGGAACTGGAACGCCATACGGCGGCGGGCGGCGAGGCGCCGGCCTCGATCCAGGTCGGCACCATGCTGGAAGTGCCGGCCCTGGCCTGGCAGATGGACACGCTGCTGCAGCGGATCGACTTCCTGTCGGTCGGCAGCAACGACCTGACCCAGTTCATGTTCGCGGTCGACCGGGGCAACCCGCGCATCGCCGAGCGCTATGACGTGCTGTCGCCCGGGATGCTGAGCTTCCTGCACTGGCTGGTCGAACGCTGCCGGGCGGCCGGAAAACCGATCTCGGTCTGCGGCGAAATGGCCGGCCGCCCCCTGGAGGCGCTGGCCCTATTGGGCGTGGGCGTACGGACTTTATCGATGTCGGCCCCCTCGGTCGGGCCGGTGAAAGCCATGATTCGCAGCCTAAACCTGCCAGAATTGGAAGAATTCATGGTTGGTTTACTGAATTTGCCCGATCATTCTCTGCGTGAGCGGCTGCGAGCCTTCGCAATCGACCACGGAATCGCCGTTTAGGCGGCTAGAATGCGCATCAGAGGTTAATCAGAAAGGTTTAAGCCGTGTCGGACGAGCGCAGGGACGATCCACCTTCGGTTGCGCCGCCAATGGCATCTTTGCTAAGAAAGGCGCGCAGTCGCAAACGCGACGCGCCCTATGCCGAGGAGGGGATTTCTCCTCAAGCGTACAGGGAAGATGACCGCGTGCCGCTAGAGCAAGAACAGTTCGAAGCGCCGTCCTTCAGCCACCGCGGTGGTGTCGGCGACGTGCTGCGCCAGATGCGGGAACAACGCGGCCAGGATCTCGAGTCCGTGGCCCGCGCGCTGCGCATCCGCCACCCCTATCTGGTCGCCATCGAAGAGAGCCGCTACCGCGACCTGCCCGGCGCGCCCTATGCCAGCGGTTTCGTCCGCAGCTATTCCGAATATCTGGGCCTCGACGCCAACGAGATGCTGCGCCGGTTCCGCGAGGAAAGCGGCAACATGGGCAAGCGCTCGGAACTCGTGTTCCCGACGCCCGTCTCCGAAGGCGGCTTCCCGGCCGCCATCCTGATCGGTGTGGTGATCATCCTGGCCGCCATCGTCTACGGCGTCTGGTACTTCTATCAATGGCGGCACAACTCGACCGCTGAGTCGGTCTCGGTGCTGCCCGACCGCCTGGCGGCACTGATCCATGCGCCCGGCGGCGAAGACAAGCCCGAAACACCCGACGCGACCGGCGCCCAGGCCGCGCCCACCCCATCGCAGCCGGCGACCACCGCTCAGACACCCGCGCCGACGCCGGCTCCTGCGCCACAGGCCACGACGGACAGTAGCGCGGCCCAGAGCACCGCGACGACCGCGCCGGCCCCGGCACAGGCGACGCAACCCGCTCCGGCGGCGCCGGCCCCCGCGCCCGCGACGGCGGCGGCGACGCCACCCGCGAATACGGCTGCACCCGCAACGACGACGCCTGCTCCGGTGCCTGCGCCGACCCAGACGACGGCCGCCGCGCCCACCCCGCCCGCCGCGCAGCAGCAGATGGAGGTCGCAAAGGCTGAGCCCGAGGCGGCCCCGCCAGCGCCCGCGAATCAGCCCGCCTCGACCGTCAGCGCCCCGCCCGCGCCCGAACTGGCCTCGCCCTCGCGCGTGGTGCTGCGGGCCACCGAGGATTGCTGGGTCGAGATCCGCGACAACACGGGCGCCGTGGTGACCTCGCGGCTGATGCATAAGGGCGATGCCCTACCCGTGCCACCGCGCCAGGGCCTGACCCTGACCGTCGGCAATGCCGGTGCGCTGACCGTGCTGTTGGATGGGAGTCCGATGCCGCCGCTCGGCAAGACCGGCATGGTCCGGCATGACGTGCCCCTGGACCCCGAACGGGGTGTCGTCCCCGCCACAGCGGCCAATCCAGCCCCAGCGCCCACCAATAACGACAGCCCCAACAATTAGTTGGTCACGGGCCGTTTTCGGCCCCCGGGTAGCGCCCGGGCCCGGCTTGCGCTATATAACCGCCAACGGCCGGACGGCCGTTTTCTCTGTTTTCTTTCCGTGTGGTCATGAGCGTCAGACCGTATCGCGATATTCATCGCCGTAAGAGCCGCCAGGTGTTCGTCGGCAAGGTGCCGGTCGGCGGCGGTGCCCCCATCGCCGTGCAGACGATGACCAACACCCTGACCCACGACGTCAAGGCGACCGTGGCCCAGATCCGCGCCTGCGAGGATGCCGGCGCCGATATCGTGCGCGTCTCCTGCCCCGATCAGGAATCCTCCCTCGCGCTCAAGGATATCGTGCGCCAGGTGAAGGTGCCGATCGTGGCCGACATCCATTTCCACTATAAGCGCGCCATCGAGGCCGCCGAGTCGGGTGCCGCCTGCCTGCGTATCAACCCGGGCAATATCGGTTCGTCCGAGCGCGTGCGCGAGGTGGTGAAGGCCGCCAAGGATCACGGCTGCTCGATGCGCATCGGCGTCAACGCCGGCTCGCTCGAGAAGAACCTGCTCGAGCAATACGGCGAGCCGTGCCCCGAGGCGATGGTCGAGAGCGCGCTGAACCACGCCCGCATCCTCGAGGACAACGACTTCTTCGAGTTCAAGATCAGCGTGAAGGCGTCGGACGTGTTCCTGGCCGTCGCCGCCTATCAGGGCCTGGCGGAAGCCTGCGATTATCCGCTCCACCTCGGCATCACCGAGGCCGGCGGCCTGATGCCCGGCACCGTCAAGTCATCGATCGGCATGGGCATGCTGCTGTGGGCCGGCATCGGCGACACGATCCGCGTGTCGCTGTCGGCCGATCCGGTGGAGGAGATCAAGGTCGGCTTCGACATCCTGAAGGGGCTGAACCTGCGCCATCGGGGGGTCAACATCATCTCCTGCCCGTCCTGCGCGCGTCAGGGCTTTCAGGTGATCCGCACCGTCGAGACGCTGGAGAAGCGCCTGGCGCACATCGCAACGCCGATGACGCTGTCGATCATCGGCTGCGTGGTCAACGGCCCCGGCGAAGCGCGCGAGACCGATATCGGCGTGACCG
>CAZNZI010000126.1:0-4112 GCA_964577475.1 uncultured Rhodospirillaceae bacterium | reverse complement strand
AAAGGACACGAAGATGCTTTCCCCGTCATGGCGAGCCCCCGGGTCCGCGCTGAGCGCGGCCCGAGGACAGGCTCCGCGAAGCAATCCATGCTTCGAAAAGTGGGGATTGCTTCGTCGCTGCGCGACTCGCAATGACGATCTTTTCTCTTCGCGTCCTTCCTCTTCCTTTGTGTCTTCGTGGTGAACTCTTCTTCCTACCGTCCGCCCGACACTTTCATGATCACGCCGGTGACATAGGACGCGGCCGGGGAGAGCAGCCACAGGATGGCTTCGGCCACTTCGGACGCTTGGCCGATGCGGTTCATCGGCACCGATGGCAGGGCCGCCTTCAGCCGGTCGCCGCCACCGCCCGCTTCGTGGATGTCGGTGTCGATCAGGCCGGGCATCACGGCGTTGACGCGAATCCCTTCGCGCGCGACCTCATAGGCCAAGCCGACGGTGAACGTGTCGATGGCGCCCTTCGAGGCGGCGTATTGAATCCAGGAATTGGGCGAGCCCAGTTCCGCGGCACGCGAGGAAAGATTGACGATGCCGCCGCCTTTGCCGCCGCGTGCGGTCGACATGCGCTTTACCGCCTCGCGGGCGCACAGCATCGATCCCACCACGTTCACGTTCAGCACGCGCAGGATGTCGTCGCGCTCCAGCGTCTCGGCACGGCAGAAGGTGCCGGTGATGCCCGCGTTATTGACGAGCCCCGTGATCGGTCCCAACTCGCGTTCGGCGGTCTCGAACAGGTTGAGGATCGCCCCTTCGTCGGCCACGTCGCCCGCGATGGCGATCGCGCGGCTGCCGGCCTTCTCGATGTCCTTCACCACCGCATCGGCCTGCGCGCGGTCGGCCCGATAATTGACCGCGACCTTGTAGCCGTTCCGTCCGGCCAAACGCGCGGCGGCGGCGCCGATGCCGCGGCTGCCGCCGGTCACGATCAGGGTTCCGTTTTCGCCGCTCATGTTTCTCTCCGCCTAGAGCAAATCGCGCAATACGGCCACCAGCGGCACATCCGCCGGCGGCATCTTGTAATCGGAGAGCCGCGCCGCACGCACCCAGTCGAAGGTCTGGCCCTCGCGCGCGGTGATCTGCCCGCGCCATTGGCGGCAGGCATAGAGCGGCATCAGCAGGTGGAAGGTGTCGTAGTCATAGGAGACGAAGCCGATCGCGGCCAGGCAGCTTTCGGTGATGTCGATCCCCAATTCCTCGTGCAGCTCGCGCACCAGCGCCGCCTCGGGCGTCTCGCCCGGATCGAGCTTGCCGCCGGGAAACTCCCAGAGCCCGGCCATGCTCTTGCCGGGCGGGCGCTGCGCCAGCAGCACGCGCCCGTCGCCATCGATCAGCGCGGCGGCCACCACCAGAACCTGCTTGCGCGCGGCATGCGCGGCGGTCCAGCGTTCGCGGTCGATCGACAGCACATCGACCACACGCTCATCATTCCGCGCCGGGAACAGCATCCGTTCCTGCCGTTCGAAGACGAGGCCGCATTTCTCGAGCACGCGGCGCGAGGCCGGGTTCGCCGGCTCCGGGCAGGCCCAGACCAGGCCGCGCTCGCACGTCTCGAAGAGCAGCCGCACCATCCGCCGCACCGCTTCGGTCGCATAGCCCTTGCCCCAACAGGGCCGCGCGAACCAGTAGCCGATTTCCGCATTGCCCGGCGAAAACGGCGCGCCGATACAGCCGATCATGTCGCCCGAGACGCGCTCCTCGATGGCGAGTGTCACGCCCGCCCCGGCGGCACGTTCCTCGGCGCAGGCGGCGATGAAGCGTTCGGCATCGGCTTGCGTATAGGGATGCGGCACGCGCGCCAGGTGCTTCGACAGATCGGGGTCGGCATGCCATTTCAGGATCGACGGAATATCGCTGCTGCGCGGCGCCCGCAGGATCAGCCGCGCGGTATCGACCGGCCGTCCGTTCCAGCCCGTGGTTTGGGCCAGACAGCCTTCAGGTGCGATAGGATCCATTGATGTCGATATAGGCATGGGTCAGGTCGCAGGTCCACACGGTGGCCTTGCCGCGTCCCACGCCCACATCGACGGCGATCTCGATCTCGCTGCCCTGCATATGCTTGGCGACAGGCGCCTCGTCATAGCCCGTCACCGCGCCGCCCAGCGCCGCGACGGCATGGCCGCCGATCTTGATCGTCAGCTTGTCACGGTCGGCCTTCTCGCCCGCCTTGCCGACGGCCATCACGATGCGGCCCCAGTTGGCGTCGGCGCCGGCGATGGCGGTCTTCACCAAAGGCGAGTCGGCGATCGCTTTGCCGATGCGCTTGGCGGCGGCAGCCGAGGCGGCACCCGTCACATCGATGCGGACGAATTTGGAAATGCCTTCGCCGTCCTTCACCGTCTGCAGCGCGAGATCGAGCAACAGGTCCTCGAAGGCCTTGCGGAAGCCGGCCAGCGCTGGATCGGTGACACCCGTGATGCGCGGATGCTTGGCCTGGCCGGTGGCGAAGGCCAGCAGCGTGTCGCTGGTCGAGGTATCGCTGTCGACCGTGATGCAGTTGAACGACTTCGCCGTGCCGGCGGCCAGCAGGGTCTGCAAGGTCGCCGCCGGAATCTTGGCGTCGGTGAAGACGAAGGCCAGCATGGTTGCCATGTCGGGCGCGATCATCCCAGAGCCTTTGCAGAACCCGTTGATCGTCACCGTCACGCCGCCGATGGTGGCGGTGCGCGTCGCCATCTTCGGATAGGTGTCGGTGGTCATGATGGCTTTCGCGGCCGAGTCCCACGCGCCGGCATCGAGCTTCTTCACCACCGCTTCCAGCGCGCCGGTGATCTTGGCGTCGTCCAGCGGCACGCCGATCGTGCCGGTCGAAGCGACATAGACCTCGCTCGGTTTGCAGCCGAGCACGGCCGCCGCTTTCTTGGTCGTGCGCTCGACCGACTGCACGCCCGCGATGCCGTTGAAGGCGTTGGCGTTGCCCGAGTTGACGACGATCATCCGGCCCTTGCCGCCCTTCAGCGCCTTGCGGCACCAGAGGACGGGAGCGGAGGCGGTGAGGGACTGCGTCAGCACGCCCGCCGCCGCCGTGCCCGGGGCCAGGTCCACCACCATCAGGTCGTCTCGTCCCTTGTAGCGGATGCCGCAGGCATGGCCGGCCAGGCGGACGCCGGCGACCGGCGGCAATACGGCATAGGTCTTCGGGGCGAAAGGCGAGATCGCGGCAGACATGGTTCGTCCTGCGGTTCGGCGTTCTGTTCTTACTTCTTTTCTTCAGGCTTCTTCTTGTCGTCGGCCGCGGGCTTCTCGGCGGCGATCGGCGTGCCGTCGATATTGAAGCGCTGGATCGTCGCGTCCTTCTGCAGCCCGACGATGATGTCCTGCGCCGCCTTCTGGCGCAGTTCGTTCTGGATCGAAGCCTTCGATTCTTCGAGCGAGGGCGGCGGCGCGGTGCGCTTCTCCAGCACCTGGATCACATGCCAGCCGAACTGGGTCTTCACCGGCGCCTCGCTGACATCGCCCGGCTTCATCTTGAAGGCGGCTTCGGCGAATTCCGGCACCATGTCTTCCTTGCCGAAAAAGCCGAGGTCGCCGGCATTCTGCGCCGCCGAGGGATCCTTCGAGCGCGCCTTGGCGATGTCCTCGAATTTGGCGCCGCCCTTGATCTCGGCGATCACCTTCTTCGCGTCGGCCTCGTTGTCGAGCAGGATGTGGCGCGCATGCACCTCTTCCTTGCCCGGCTGCGTCTTGATCGTCTCGTCGTACTTCTTCTTGATCGCCTCGTCCGTCACCGCGGCGGCGACCTTCCGCTCGATATAGGCCTGCTCGAGGATGTTCTCCTGCGCCAGCTTCACCTGCGCCTTCACCTGCGGGTCGTCGGCCAGGTTGGCTTTCTTCGCCTCGGTCAGCAGCAGCTGGCTGGTGATCACATAGTCGAGCAGCTGCGGATAGACGGCCTCGATCGGCGCCTGCGACAGGCGCGAATGCTGATAGGCCTCGATCAGGGTCGACTTGTGGATCGGCAGGCCGTTGACGGTGGCGACCACCGGGTCGTCGCTCTTGGCATCGTCGGCGGCCAGGGCGAGCACGGGCGTTGCGGCGATCAGCGCGGTGGCCAGCACGGCGGCGCGCAACCGGAAGAAGGTCATGTAACGGGTCCTTTCGTGAAAACATCGGTC
>CAZNZI010000125.1:0-5985 GCA_964577475.1 uncultured Rhodospirillaceae bacterium | reverse complement strand
CTCCTCAGGCAGGCATCGCGCGCGAGCCGCGCCGAATCCACAACAGCAGCACCAATGCGGGCAGGGTGATCACCGTGGTCATCAGGAAATAGTCGACCCAGCCCAATGCCTCGGCCAGGGCGCCGCTGCTCGAGCCCACGATATTGAGACCGACCACGGCCACCGACGACAAGAGCGCGTATTGGGTGGCGGTATAAGCCGGCGAACAGAGGCTCGACAGGTACGCGACCATGGCCGCCGCAGCCATGCCGCCGGTCAGGTTCTCGGCGGCCACGCACAGCGCCAGGACGTGAACGTCGTGGCCCGACACCGCTTGCAGCACATAGGCAAGGTTGCCGAGCGACTGCAGCGCGCCGCAGATCAGCAGCGCACGCAGCGGCCCGATCTTGGCGGTCACCACGCCACCCAAAAGCGCACCGCCCACCGTCGCGAAGAAGCCAAAGAGCTTGGAAACCGCTGCGATCTCGTCGAGGGTGAAGCCCATCTCGATATAAAGCGGCGACGCCATGCGTCCGGCCAGCGCTTCTCCCAATTTGTAGCCGAAGATGAAGATCAGAATCACCGGCCAGAGCGGGCGGCGCATGAAGTCGGTGAAGGGATCGATCACGGCGGTCTTGAGCCAAGCACGCCACGACCCGGGACTGCGGCGGAGGGCGACCCGGGTTTCGGGTTCGGGTGCGAACACGAACACCACCAGCCCCACCACCAACAACGCCGCCATCGTGGCATAGGCCGCGAACCAGCCTACATGCTGCGCGATCACCAGCGATCCTGCGCCGGCCACGAGCATGGCAATCCGGTAGCCCGCCTGAATCAACGCCGCGCCCGGGCCTTGTTCCTCGGCGGTCAGGCTTTCGACCCGATAGGCGTCGATGACGATGTCCTGGCTTGCCGACAGGAACGCGACCAGCAGCGCGAGGCCGCCCATCAGGGTCAGGTCGCCTTTCGGATCGCAGGTGCCCAGCGCGATCACGGCAAGGATCAGGAGAAGCTGGATCGTGATGCCCCAGCCGCGCCGCCGGCCCAAGGGCAGCGGCGGCGGCAAGCGGTCGATCAACGGCGACCAGACGAATTTGAAAGCGTAGGGCGTGCCGACCAGGGCGAAGGCGCCGATCGCCGCGCGCGAGATGCCGGCGGTGGCGAGCCAGGTCGACAGCGTCGAATAGGTCAGAAGCAGCGGCAGGCCGGAGGCGAAGCCCAGCGGCAGGATGCGCAACACCCGCCGGTCGCCATAGACTTCGAGCGCGCGGTGCCAGCCGCGGAGCTTGGACCCGGTTTCCATGCCTTAGGCTTTATCAAGGATTGGGGCGCGCCGGAAGAGTCGCGGCGCGGATGCGCCCTAGACGAGCGCCAGTTCGGTCTCGATCTGCACCTGGTTGCGGCCGGCGCCCTTGGCGCGGTAGAGCGCGGCGTCGGCGGCGGAGATCGACTCCTCCCAGCTGGCCGCCGCGGCCAGAAGCGGCGCCACGCCGAAGCTCGCGGTCACGCGCAGCACGCCCTTGCCGGTCCCTACTTCCAGTTTCGCGATGCGCGCGCGCAAGCGTTCGGCCAGTTGCCCGGCCTCGTGCAGGCTGGTCTCGGGCAACAGGATCGCGAATTCCTCGCCGCCCAATCGGGCCAGCAGGTCAGTGCCGCGGATTTCTTCGTTGCACGCCTCGGCCACCGTCTTCAGCGCCGCGTCACCGGCCGGATGGCCATAGGTATCGTTGACCCGCTTGAAGTGGTCGAGGTCGAGCAGGATGATCGCGCCCGCATGGCCATAGCGCATGCAGCGATCCTTCTCGGCGGCGGCGGCTTCGGAGAAGCGGCGGCGGTTGACGGCGCCGGTCAAGGGATCGGTGCGCGCCTCGCGGCTGGCCGCCTGCTCCTGCCACCAGGCGCGCCGGAACGCGGCCTCGAACTTGGCCGAGACGATGGTGGCGAAGAACGAGCACATGATCGAAAAGAAGATCGCATTGGCGATCAGCCGGCGGTCGGATGTCGAAGAGATGGTCACGCTGATGATGACCGTCGAGGCGATGATGCTGCCGATCGCTGCATCGCGGCGGTTCGGCAGCACGCTGGGCAGCCACATATAGACGAAGATCAGAATGGCGAGACCGTTGAGGATGCCGCCGTCGAGGACTGCCGCCGCGTTGGTGATGCCGAAGGGCACCAGCACGGTGTAGGTGTACATCAGCGCACGGAAGAGGGTGTAGGTCTTGCGCTTCGAGTTCAGCCAGATCGCATGGACGGGCGCGATCGAGAGCGCCGTGCCGATGCGCCAGAGCAGCGCGACATCGGCGTGCGCCGGATCGATGAGACGATCCCACACCGTGAAGAGAATGATGATCAGCCCGATGCCGATGCCGCGATAGGTGCTGCCGCTGCCCAGCTGCACGCCGAGATCGTCGAGATAGGCGGTTTCATCGGCCTTGTTGGCGAATGGGCGTGCCGCGCCGAAAAGTCCCGTCATTCTGACCCCCAAGATCCGCCGCGCTGTTCCGTCCTGCGGCGGGATCCCCTCAAATGCGGAAGACGTTCTTTATTTTAAGTACACGCAAAGTAAAGGGGGCGCGTTGCTTCTGCAATCTCACGAAAATAGTGTATGAAATATGCCCGCATCTTTCGTGCATTTTGCCTTCTTTTGGTGGATGTCACTGCCAACCTTTGACGGAATTTTCGGCAGACACCCGTTGCATGCTAAATTTTTTTTCGCACCTCTTGGGGCCGGTGAAACCTATAATTGTAAAGACCATGCATAAACCTGCGCTCTTTACGATCGGCTACGAAAAGGCGACCCCCGATACGCTGGTCGCGGCGTTGAAGAAGGCCGGCGTCAAAACCCTGATCGATGTCCGCGCCGTGCCGGCCTCGCGCCGCCCCGGTTTCTCGAAGAACAAGCTGGCCGCGCGGCTGGAGGCGGACGGCATCGCCTATGTCCATCTGCGCGATCTCGGTACGCCGAAGGCCGGGCGCGACGCGGCGCGCGCGGGCCAGGTCGAGAAGATGCACGGCATCTTTGAGAAACATATGGAGAAGCCAGAGGCTCTGCTTGCCCTCGGTCAGGCGATCGATATCGCGAAAGTTTCGCCCGCCTGTCTGCTCTGCCTCGAGCGCTCGCATGACGACTGTCACCGCGGCATCCTCGCCGCGATGATGCAGAAGCGAGCGAAGTTCGCGGTGACGCCGCTGGTGCCTCGGACGACGACGGACTAAGCGGCCTCGTCGGTCGGGTAGTAGTTGTGGATCAGCTTGCCGACTGCCTCCATGTCGTGCGCGTCACAGCATTTGACGCGCTCGATGTCCTTCTCCTTGAGATTGGGGATGTAGAACTGCCACGCCTCCAGCGTGCCGATTTGCGCGGGTAGCTTGGCGGATTTCAGAGCGCGGTCGGCCGTCGCCTTCTTCAGCAGCGCGACGGCGGGCTTGTCCGCGTCGTCCGGGCCGAACAACGGCGAGGTCAGGGGTTGCGGCGCGAATTTCCCCCAAAATCCCTTGGCGGGGGTCTTGAGCTTGATCTGCAGCATGTCCGACATCTCGTTCCAGTCGATGCGGACGGCGGCCATGAAGCGGGTCATGTCGCTCATCGATATCTTGTTCTCGCCGGCCTCGTAGAATCGTCCGATCGCGCCGAGGGTATCATCCAGATATTTCTTCATCGGACACCACCAGGGCGAGACCCAGTCGTCATCCTGCAGCGTCTTGTTCTTGGGGATGACGGTGATCTTGTACAACTCGAAGCCGGCGTCCAGCCGCACAACCTTGGGCGCGGGTTTGACGTCAAAGGCCCCTTTGATCGACTTGTCCAGCTTGTAGAAGTCGGCAACGGTCAGGTTCTCGTTGATGTCGGCCATGGCGATGCCTCCTCTTGGCGCACGCGCTCAAACGCTGGTGCTGATGAGGTCGTCGCTCCGAATGGAGCAACGTGTAGACGGCCGTCATCCTGCGCCGCGCATGACGCGGCGGCAGTGCCCGAAATCACATACGAATTCTAGTTAGGGAGCCGGTGCCGAGGCGGGGCGTCATTGCGAGCGAAGCGAAGCAATCGAGGATTTTTCCGCGACTCTGGATTGCTTCGTCGCGTTGCTCCTCACAATGACGACCAAATAGATGGACTAAGCGTCTTCCTTGGCGCGCGCGGCGCGCTTGCGCTCGTTGGGGTCGAGGATCGCCTTCCTGAGGCGCACGCTCTTGGGCGTCACCTCGACCAGCTCGTCTTCCTCGATATAGGCGATCGCCTGTTCGAGGTTCATCTTGCGCGGCGTCGTCAGGCGAATCGCTTCGTCCTTCGAGGTCGTGCGGATGTTGGTGAGCTGCTTTTCCTTCAGCGGATTCACTTCAAGATCGTTGCCGCGGCTGTGCTCGCCGATGATCATGCCGGGATAGGTCTTCACGCCGCCGCCGACGAAGAGCGGCCCGCGCTCCTCGAGATACCAGAGCGCGTAGGTGACCGTTTCACCCGAGGCGTTCGAGATCAGCACGCCGTTGCGCCGCCCCTCGACCGCGCCGCGCCACGGACCATAGCCGTGGAAGATGCGGTACATCAGCCCGGTGCCGCGCGTGTCGGTCAGGAACTCGCCGTGATAGCCGATCAGCCCGCGCGAGGGCGCGAGGAAGGCCAGCCGCAGCCGTCCGGTGCCCGAGGGTTTCATCTCGGTCATCTCGGCCTTGCGCAGCGCCATCTTCTCGACCACCACGCCCGAATAGGCTTCGTCGAGATCGATCACGACCTCTTCGATCGGCTCGAGCTTCTTGCCGGTGTCCGGATCGTTCTGGGTCAGCACGCGCGGACGCGAAATGGCCAGCTCGAAGCCTTCGCGGCGCATCTGTTCGATCAGCACGCCCAACTGCAATTCGCCGCGGCCCGCGACTTCAAACGAATCGGTAGAATCGGTCGCGGTGATGCGGATCGCCACATTGGTTTCCGCTTCGCGCGCTAAGCGCGCTGCGATCACGCGGCTGGTCACCTTGTCGCCTTCGGTGCCGGCCAGCGGACTGTTGTTGACCGAGAAGGTCATGGCCAAGGTCGGCGGATCGATCGGCTGCGCCTTCAGGGCTTCGCTGACCTCCGGCGCGCAGATTGTGTCGGCCACCGTGGTCTTGGTCATGCCGGACAAGGCGACGATGTCGCCGGCCTCAGCCTCGGCCACCGGCACGCGCTCGATGCCGCGGAAGGCGAGAATCTTCTGGATGCGGAAATTCTCGATCAGGCTGCCGTCGCGCGACAGCGCCTTCACGGTCATGTTGGTCTTGGCGGTGCCGGCATAGATGCGGCCCGTGAGAACGCGGCCGAGATAGGGATCGGCCTCCAGCGTGGTGGCCAGCATGGCGAAGGCCGCGCCGGTGTGGCGCTCCGGCGGCGGCACGTGGCGCACGATCAGGTTGAACAGGGGCGCCAGGTCTTCGCCCTTCTGATTCGTCTCACTCGCCCAGCCGTCGCGGCCGACGGCGAACAGGGTGGGGAAGTCGAGCTGATCGTCATTGGCATCGAGCGCCGCGAACAGGTCGAAGACCTCGTTGTGCACTTCGTCGGCGCGCGCGTCGCCACGGTCGACCTTGTTGATCACGACGATCGGGCGCAACCCCAGCGCGAGGGCCTTCTGCGTCACGAACTTGGTCTGGGGCATCGGCCCTTCGGCCGCGTCGACCAGAACCACCACGCCGTCGACCATCGACAGGATGCGCTCCACCTCGCCGCCGAAATCGGCGTGGCCGGGGGTGTCGACGATGTTGATCCGTACGCCCTTCCATTCGACCGAGGTGCACTTGGCCAGGATGGTGATGCCGCGCTCTTTCTCGAGCTCGTTCGAATCCATCACGCGCTCTTCCACCTGCTGGTTGGCGCGGAACGAACCCGACTGCTTCAGCATGGCGTCGACCAGCGTGGTCTTGCCGTGGTCGACATGGGCGATGATGGCGATGTTGCGCAAATCCATGTGATGGGAATTCACTTCGTCAAAGTCAGCAGGAAGATGGCGTTCAGCGCGCGCTTTTCAAGACGGG